>JANODS010001544.1:0-3499 GCA_031412835.1 Acidobacteriota bacterium
CCACCTCCGCCTCTCCCTCGCCGGCAAGTTCAAAAAGCTCGAAGCCGACGCCTCCAAGGCCGCCGACGAACTTACCCAAGCCACCGCCCACTACGAGGAAATCAACAAGGATCTCCAAGACAAGGACGTCCAGCACTCCGAACTCCTCCAGGCCTGCTACTCCCTCGAAGAGCCCCTCACCTCCCAGCGCCAGGAACTCGCCGACCGCAACGTCGAAGCCGAACGCGCCCGTGGCCGCCTCACCTCCCAAGCCCAGCAAATCGCCGGCATCGAACAGCGCCTCAACCAAGGCGAAAACGAGGCCGTCGCCGTCGAACAACGCCTCACCGGTCTCACCGCCGAAGTCGAAGGCCACAAGCAAAAACTCGAAGACCTCGAACGCCAGGTCAACGACGCCCGCGAACGCCTTCGCCTCCGTAACGAAGAACGCGACCAACTCCAGGGCGAACTCCGCGGCCGCGAACAAGGCATGGAATCCGCCCGGCAGCAGGTCCTCCGCCTCCTCGGCGAATCCTCCAGCCTCCGCAACCAACTCGCCCAAGTCGAAGAATATCTAGCATCGAACCAACGAGACCGCACCCGCGCCACCCGCGAAGCCGAAGGCGCCCTAGCCGATCTCACTCGCGTCGCCCAGATGAAGGAGGATCTCACCCTCCGCCTCGCCAACCGCCAATCCGAAATCGAATCTCTCGCCGACCAACGCAAATTCGTCGACGGCGAACTCGCCGCCCGCAAATCCGAAATCGGCGAAACCCGCCGTCAACTCGAACAGGTCCGCGCCGAGCTCAGCCGCCTCAAAGCCCGCAAGGATTCTCTCGAAGAAATCCTCAACCATCGCGCCTACACCACCGAATCCGTCAAGCGCCTCTTCACCGCCATCGGAAGCGGAAAGGCTAACGACCTCAAGCCCGCCGGCGTCCTCGCCGACTTCGTCGATGTCCAACCGGCCTTCGAAAAAGCCACCGAAGAATTCCTCCACGACGAGCTCGAATACGTCGTCGTCAAAAACTGGCAGCAAGCCGAGCAAGGCATTGACCTCATGCGCTCCGACTTCGACGGTCGCGCCACGTTCTTAGTCCACCCCGAAGACGACGATATCTACGCCAGCGCCCCGCCCATCGAACCGCCCATCGGTCCCGAAACCGGCATCATCGGCCGCCTCAGCGAGATGCTCAATTTAACCAACGGGCTCACCAAGGCTCCCGCCGAACTCTTGCCGCGTTTGGCCCGTTGTTATCTCGTCCAGGACCGCGCCGCCGCCCAGCGCCTCGCCCTGCAATACCCTGACGTTTATTTCCTCCTCCCAGACGGTATTTGCTACCACGGCCACGCCGTCTCCGGCGGCCGCAAAACCGGCTCCGGGCCGCTCGCTCTTAAGCGCGAGCTCCGCGAACTCACTGGCCTCGTCACCCAGCGCCAGCGCCAGTTCGAAGGCTCCGCCGCGCAAATCGAAGAGCTTGAACGCCAAATCTCCAGCCTCGCCGAAGAGCAGGAAATTCTCCGCCAAAAGCAGCAGAAAGAAGAGCGCGAAGCCCTCGCCCTCGACCACGAAATGCGCAAGCTCGGCGAAGAGAATTCCCGCTCCACCCAACGTCTCAACGTCTCCCGCCAGGAACTCGAACGCCTCGACCGCGACCTCGAACGCGCCGCCACCCAGAAGGACGAACGCCAAGCCCTCCTCGAGACCAAGGAACTCGCCCGCCGCGAGCAGGAATCGAAACTCGAAGTCGGTCGCAGCCAACTGGACCTCCTCCGCGAGTCCGTCCAGAAGGCCGCTGAAGACCACTCCCACGTCCGCATCGAACTCACCACGTTCGACGAACGCCGCCGCGCCGAATTCAACGCCCAGCAGCGCCTCGAAGCCCAGATCAACGAACTCACCCGTCGTCGTCAGGAAGTCGCCGGCGAAATGGAGCGCAACAGCCTCCATCGCACCCGCCTCCTCAACGACAACATGGAGCTCGACTCCATCGTCATCCGCCTCGCCGAAGAGATCTCCGTCCTCGACGGTCAGGTCCGCACCCAGTCCGCCAAGGACCAGGAAATGCGCGCCCGCCTCGCCGGTCTCGACGAGAGTCTCAAGGGCCTCCGCTCCACGGTTCAGTCCTCCCTCGAACGCCGCACCCAAGTCGAAATCGAACTCGTCCGGCTGCACTCTGACCTCAAGCATCTCGAAGAAACCAGCCAGCACGAACTGGCTCTTCCGCTCGCCGAACTCGCCCGCCCCGAAGATCCCGAACTCGACGAAATCGCCCTCGGCGAAATCGAGGGCAAGTATCAAGAGGTGCGCAAGCGCATCGAAGCCCTCGGCCCGGTCAACCCGCAAGCTCTCGAAGAGTACAAGGAAGCCGAAACCCGCTTCACGTTCCTCAATGACCAGCGCCAAGACCTCCTCGACGCCATCCGCGACACGGAAAAGGCGATTCAAGATATCGACGTCGAATCCCGCAAACGCTTCGCCGAAGCCTTCCAAGCCGTCAATGCAAATTTCAAGGAAATGTTCACCACGCTCTTCGGTGGCGGTGCCGCCGAAATGCGTCTCACTGACGAAAGTAACCTCAGCGACAGCGGCATCGAAATCATCGCCTCTCCCCCCGGCAAGCGTTTACAGAACGTGCTCCTGCTCTCCGGCGGAGAGAAGTCGCTAACGGCGATGGCCCTGCTGATGGCCATCTTCAAGTACCAACCGAGCCCCTTCTGCGTCCTCGACGAAGTCGATGCGCCGCTCGACGAGTCCAACACCGTCCGCCTCGCCCGCCTGATTAAGGAAATGTCGCTCGAAACTCAATTCGTCGTCATCACCCACCACAAGCGGACGATGGAAGCGGCCCAGACTCTCTACGGCGTCACGATGCAGGAACCCGGAGTGTCGCAACTCGTCAGCGTCCGCTTCGGCCAGCAGGCCCCTCCTGTCGCCCCCGAGTCTCGGACGCTCGTGGCCACGGCCTAACACTATCTCGACCTCCACCTCCCCCGAGCCCCGCGCGCGGGTGCCCAAGGACTAACCCCCATGGCCACCCTGCCTGTGGGTGAGTATCTCTTCCACCGACGGCTTACCCCGCTTCCCATAGCGGATCACCCCGTCGGCCCCGATCAGGTACACAGTACGTTTCACGATCAACCCGTGCGTGTGATAGAGCTGTCCCACGGCCTGCCCCGGGTCGATCAACAGAGGAAACGGAAAGCTAAATTTATCCACAAACTTCTGATGGCTCCCCGCCCCCTGCGAGTTGACGCCGAACACCGCCATCCCCTGAAACGCCGCCCAAGAATCCCGAATCTCGCAGAGCTGTTTCGTGCAGATCATCGTATCGTCCCCCGGGTACCAAACCAGCAAGACCTCCCGCCTCCGCAGCGCCGAAAGCGTAACGATCCGCCCCTGCTCATCGGCCAAAGTAAAATCCGGAGCCACGGTCCCCGCCGCCAGCGGATCCGAAAACAACCACGAAACGAGTGCCATACTAATACTCTATTGCGATGCCCGACTTTGAGTGGAAGC
>JANODS010001545.1:0-1752 GCA_031412835.1 Acidobacteriota bacterium
AATGTCTAACGGACGCTGTCGTCCGTCAGCCTTCGGAGTGTAGACTCGACGAGAAGGTTGTGCTCGGTACGCGCCACGATGAACCCGCCTGTGTAGATCGTTAAGCCTTTGCGCTCCCAACCTTGCCGTGCCTCAACGCCCAACCCGCGAACTCAAAGCAAGCCGACGTCGATCGCATCTTCGGCGCCTTCAACACCCACACCCCCGGCTGCGCCGTCGGCGTCTCGCAAAACGGCCAAGTCGCCCTCACCGCCGGCTACGGCATGGCCGACCTGGAACGTGCCGTGCCCATCAACCCCGACACGGTTTTTGAAAGCGGCTCCGTCGCCAAGCAGTTCACCGCCATGGCCCTCCTCCTCCTCGCCCAACAGGGCAAAATCTCTCTCGACGATCCCCTCCGCAAATATCTCCCGGAACTGCCCGATTACGGTGCCCCGCTTACCGTTCGCCACATCCTCTCGCACACCGGCGGCCTCCGCGAATGGCGTCTCGTCGCCAGGTTCTCCGGCACCCCGGAAGGGACGTACGTGCTCGACAATCAGGATCTGTTTCGGATTGCCGCCAAACAGCGCGCCCTTAACTTTGATCCCGGCACCGCTTACAGCTACACCAACACCGGATTCAACATCGCGACCATCCTGCTGGAGCGCGCGCTCAACAATGGAACGACCTTTCAGGAGTTCACCCGCAAGGCGATCTTTGAACCACTGGGGATGACCCACACCCAATGGCGCGACGACATTCGCGCCATCGTCCCGAACCGAGCGCTCGCCTATGCCCCCAAGGCCGCGGGCTGGACCCAGGCCACGCCCATCGAGAACATCTTTGGCGCGGGTGGCATGCTGAGCACTGTCGGTGACTGGCTCCGCTGGAATGAAAACTTCACCCATGCCAAAGTAGGCGGGCCCGAGGTCGTCAAGCAGCAGGAGACGCCCGCAACCCTGACCCACGGCAAAACCATCGGCTACGCCGCCGGGCTCGTCGTCAATAAGGTTGACGGTCTCCGCGAAGTATCGCATGGCGGCGCCACCGGCGGCTATCGAACGTGGCTCGGGCGTTACCCGGAGAAAGCCGTTTCCGTGGCAGTCCTATGCAACTCCGCCCAGGCCAATCCAGTGCTCTTAGGGCGCGAAACGGCCCGTTTGTGGACCGGCAGCGTGCCCGCGCCCAAGCCCGTCCCCGCCGTCGTCGACTTGCCAACCCTCGAGAAGCTCGCTGGCATGTTCCGTAACTTGCGCGACAATTCCGTCGCCGAATTCCGCGTCCGCGACAATAAGCTGGTACTCGGCAATTTCGCGTTGGTCCCCCTCAATTCCACCGAGTTCTCTCTAGGCCAGAGTAAGTACCGCTTTCAGAACGACCGACTCATCGAAGTAACGGCCGACGGTGACGTTACTTACGAACGCGTCGAGCCGGCGCATCCTTCCGCCGCCGAACTCTCCGCCCTCGCTGGCCAGTATACGAGCCCCGAAATCGGCAACAACCCGTTGGCCTTCACCGCGCACGCCGCCCAACTCTCCCTCGTCATCGGGTCCGCCCCGCCGATCCGCCTCCGACCCACCTTCCGCGACGCCTTCGAGTTCGGCGGGACGTCCATCCTCTTCCGCCGCGGCCCTTCCGGCCAAGTAACCGGCCTCAGCATCGGAGACGGCCGCGCCTGGGATATTCGCCTAACTCGCATCACCGTGCCGTAAACCGCGCCTGGAAGAATCGGAGTAACTTCGGCTCGTAAGTCATCCGCAAACCCTGAAT
>JANODS010001546.1:0-2881 GCA_031412835.1 Acidobacteriota bacterium
GCATAGCCTCCGATAGCACTCCTTCGTGCCGGTTGGAGCAATCAAATCATCCGAATTTGAAGCCCCGCGCTCATACGTTCACAACCAATTGAAATAAATCTTAACTAATACACAGTAATACACTTAACATCGTTTTCAACCTCTTCCTAGCCCCTGAAATTAGGAACGACCCTCCTATAATAGAAGTAGCGATAGCAATCACGCCCTGACCTGGCTACCAGGCAGGGCTTTTTGCGTCTCTAAAGGAGCTTTCACCATGTCAGAGGAATCGACCGATGAACAGAAAAAGGCCAATCGCGCCGAAATCAACCGCCAAAACGCCAAGAAAAGCACCGGGCCCAAAACCGAAATCGGAAAAATGAAGGTGCGCCTCAACGGTCTCAAGCACGGCGTCCGTTCCAGCATCATCGATATGTCCGGACACGAAAGTTTGGTGCTCTTGCCTACCGAAGGACCCACTGCCTATAGAAAATTGCTCGCCAATTACGCCGATAAATTGCAGCCTTGCGACGAAGTCGAAATCGGCATCGTCCAGCGCATCGGCGATCTGCAATGGCGACTGCTCCGCACCAATAAAAATGAACGGGTCTTCAATGAAGATTGTCTCGCCCAGGCGGCTCAGTTGGCTCACCCCGGCGTCTCTGACGACCAACTCTGCGATCTCGATGGCATGAACGCTTTCCGCATCGCTGCCGAATCGAAAATGCCGAAAGAGTTCCGGCGCGAAGAATCGGCTCTCATTCGTCTGCTCAACGCAAGCTATCGGGAGCTCACTGTGCTCCGAAAATTGGACCCCAGGCCCAAAACACCGCTCACGAGGAACGCGGAAATCCTCGGGCCGTCCCGGGCGGCTAGCCAATTCGATAATCCGCCGCCCGAAGAAATTACAAAGATCGAACCTGTTGAAACAAAAGAGGAAAGTTGCCCCTTGGCGGACGACCAAAGCCAAGTTTTTACCGGGCGATGCGTCCCCCAAAACGTCGTTCCGTCCCCTTACCGGGTGCAAACCGCGCCGATGACCTTTGCGGCTGGTTCCTCGCCCGGCTCCTAGCCGATTTCGGCCCTCCAGCCGACGCTTTTCGGCCTCAAAATTCAGTGCGCTGCCCACCGGTACACCCGAAGTGTGCACAGTCTCGGCGACCAGCGATACACTATCCTTTGGTCATCTCACTCTTCATCACCTGCTATAACGACGCCCTCTTTCCCCAAACCGGCCAAGCCGTCGTTACCGTCCTCGAACGCCTCGGCCACACCGTCGAATTCCGCGCCGCCCAAACCTGTTGCGGCCAAATGCACTACAACACAGGCTACCGCCAGGACTCCTACACCCTCCTCCGCCAGTTCCTCGCCGTCTTCGCCGACGCCGAAGTCATCGTCTGCCCCTCTTCCTCCTGCGTCGCCATGATGCGCGACCACTACCCCAAAATGGCCGAACAGCTCAACGACCCCGCCCTCCAAGCCCAGGTCGCCGCCATCCTCCCCCGCATCTTCGAGTTCTCCGAACTCCTCACCGACAAGCTCGGCCTTACAGACGTCGGAGCCTTTTACCCCCACACCGTCACCCTCCATTCCTCCTGCCACGGCCTCCGCTCCCTCCACCTTGGCTCCAAACCAGCCGACCTCCTCAAACAGGTCAAAGGCCTCACCCTCCTCGAACTCCCCGACGCCGACCAGTGCTGCGGCTTCGGCGGCACCTTCGCCGTCAAAAATCCCGACGTCTCCGCCGCCATGCTCTCCGACAAGCTCCAATGCATCCTCGGCACCAACGCCGAAGCCTGCACCGGGGCCGATAACTCCTGCCTCATGCACATCGGCGGCGCCCTCAGCCGCCAACGCACCGGCGTCCGTACCGTCCACCTCGCCGAAATCCTCGCCTCCACGGAGAAGTCCTCATGAGCGTCCACGTCGGCGAAGCCGCTTCCGCCCTCCCGTTCCCCGAAGCCGCCAAAAAGCTCGTCGCTAACTCCCAACTCCGCCGCAACGTCCGCCACGCCACCAATGTCATCCGGACCAAACGCGGCCGCGTCGTCGGCGAAATGCCCGATTGGGAGCAACTCCGAGACGCGGGCAAAGCCATCAAGGACCATACCCTCGCCCACCTCGACGAGTACCTCCTCCAGTTCGAAGCCGCCTGCACCAAAGCCGGCGGCCAGGTCCACTGGGCCCGCGACGCCGATGAAGCCAACCGCATCATCGTCGACCTCGTCAAGCGCTACGGCTCCGACGAGGTGATCAAGGTCAAAACCATGACCTCCGACGAGACCCGCCTCAACGTCGCCCTCGAAGCCGCCGGCATCACTCCCTTTGAAACCGACCTCGCCGACCTCATCGTCCAGCTCGGCGAAGACAAACCCTCTCACATCGTCGTCCCCGCCCTCCACCGAAACCGCATGGAGATCCGCGAACTCTTCATGAAGAAGATGGGCCTCGACTCGCTCGGCTATCAACCCGAAGACATCGCCGCCGCCGCCCGCAATTACCTCCGGGAACGCTTCCTCCGCGTCAAGGTCGGCATCAGCGGTGCCAACTACCTCATCGCCGAAACCGGCTCCGTCGTCGTCGTCGAATCCGAAGGCAACGGCCGCATGTGCCTCACCCTCCCCGAAGTCCTCATCAGCATCGTCGGCGTCGAAAAGGTCATCCCCCGCTTCGAGGATCTCGAAGTCTACCTCCAACTCCTCCCCCGCTCCGCCACCGGCGAGCGCATGAACCCCTACAACTCCATCTGGACCGGCGTCACCCCCGGCGATGGCCCCCAGGCATTCCATATCGTCCTCCTCGATAACGGCCGCACCAAAGTCCTTGCCGACCCCGAGTCCCGCGAGACCCTTGATTGCATCCGCTGCGGAGCCTGCCTCAACGCCTGCCCCGTCTACCGCCA
>JANODS010001547.1:0-5988 GCA_031412835.1 Acidobacteriota bacterium
GTGGCCCAACATCTTGTCGTAGCGGGCCTTCTCGACGTTCAAAATCTTACCCTTCAAGGGCAAAATTGCCTGAAACTTCCGGTCCCGACCGCTCTTCGCCGTCCCGCCTGCCGATTCACCCTCGACGAGGTAAATCTCGCACTTCTCAGGATCCTTTTCCTGGCAATCGGACAACTTGCCCGGCAACCCGCCCGAATCCAGCGCGCCTTTTCTGCGCGTCAAATCGCGAGCCTTCCGAGCCGCTTCCCGTGCGCGCTGGGCGTCGATCGCTTTCGAGACAATCTTCTTCATCACGGACGGGTTCTTGTCAAAGAACTCGCCCAGCTTCTCGTTGATCACCCCGGTCACGTATCCCGACACGTCGCTGTTCAACTTGCCCTTGGTCTGCCCTTCAAACTGGGGCTGCGGCAACTTCACGCTCACGACCGCGGTCAAACCCTCACGGACGTCATCGCCGCTTAGATTTTCCTTCACGTCTTTGAACAACCCCGCCGCTTGGCCCGCCGCGTTAATCGTCCGCGTCAGTGCGCTCCGGAAGCCGCTCAAATGCGTTCCGCCGTCCACCGTGTTGATGTTGTTCGCGAAGCTAAACACCGTCTCGGTATAAGCGTCGTTGTACTGCAAAGCCACTTCAATCGTCAGGATGCCGCCGTTTGGCAACTCCCGCTCCCCTTCAAAGTAGATCGGCTTTTCATGCAACACGGCCTTCGATTTGTTCAAATGCTTGATGAACTCCGAGATGCCGCCCTCGTAGTGAAATACGAGCACATGGGCCGGATCGTCCCGTTCGTCCGAAAGATTAATCGTGATCCCTTTGTTCAAAAACGCCAACTGCCGCAGCCGCGAAGCCAGCGTGTCGAAGTTGTATACCGTCGCGTCCATGATGGTCGTATCGGGCTTGAACGTGATGTGCGTACCCGTGCGCTTCAAGGGAACCTTGCCGCCCTGTTTCAGAGGTGCCAGCGGAATACCCTTCTCGTAATCCTGCGTCCAGACGTAGCCTTCCCGCCAAATCTCAAGCTCAAACCGCTCTGACAGAGCGTTTACGCAGCTCACCCCGACGCCGTGCAACCCGCCCGAAACTTTATACGTGTTCGAGTCGAACTTGCCCCCGGCGTGCAACTTGGTCAGCACCACCTGCGCGGCGGATACTCCTTCCTCAGCGTGAATGCCCACCGGAATGCCGCGACCGTTGTCCTGTACCGATACCGAGTTATCACTCCGGATCACTACATCAATCGTGTCGCAGTATCCAGCCAGAGCCTCGTCAACAGAGTTGTCCACCACCTCGTAAACGAGGTGATGCAATCCCTGCTCACCGGTGGAGCCAACGTACATTGCGGGACGAAGCCGAACGGCTTCCAGTCCCTCCAAAACTTTAATGCTACTCGCGTTATATTCGTTCGGGTTTGGGTTAGGGGTAGTACTCATCAAATCCTCATCGGCATCACGATGTAGCGATAGTTTAGGGTTCCATCGCTCACCGGCCGCAATTCACCGGCACTAGCCGAGTCCTTGAACAAAAATTGAACGTTGTCTTCGTTGCTGGCCCGCAAAAAGTCCAGCATGTAAGCCGCATTGAAACCAATCTCGACGTTCGGCCCTTCGTAGGTCGCCGTGATCGTCTCCTCACTCTCTCCCGTATCGGAAAGCGAAGAATGCAGCTTCAACTCGCCGGGAAACACACCAACCTTGATCGCCCGCGAACGCTCGTCGGAAAACTGCATCACCCGTTCGAGCGAAGCCTTCAGCTCATCCCGCGTCAGCGTTACGTTATTCGGATGCTCCTTCGGCAACACCCGCTCAAAGTCCGGAAAGTTTCCGGTCAGCTTCCGGCTGATCAACAGCCGTTCTCCGATCTGGAAAAACAGGTGGTTCTCATCCCCAGCGAAAAGCAGCTTGGCATCGTCGGTAGCTTCCGCCGCCAATCGCGCTAGCTCGCCCATAGCCTTGCGCGGCAGCAGCGCCCGGTAGGATTGATCCGGCGCGAAGCCATCGATCTCCATGGGGCATTCCACCATCGCCAGCCGATGACTGTCCGTCGATACCATGGTCAGCCCGTGAGCCTTAACCAGCAGCAGAGCTCCGTTCAGCGTAAACCGGCTCTCCTCTGCGGAAATCGCAAAGATCGTCCGCGTGATCATCGCCGCCAACCGCTTCACCGGCAACTCCGCCAGCACCTGCGGCATCTCCGGCAGTTCCGGGTAGCTCTCCCGGCTCATCCCGGCAATCCGCGTCTTCGACCGGCCCGACGTTATCGACGCCCACTGGTTATCCGCGAACTTAATCGAAATCTCGCCTTCCGGCAACAGCCGAACATAGTCGAGCAGCTTCTTCGCCGGAATCGTCCCCGACCCGCTCTTCTTCACCTTCGCCGCGCAACCGCAGCGGATGCCCAGTTCGAGGTCCGTCGCCGTCAGCGACAACCGGTCACCATCGGCTTCGAGCAGGACGTTCGAGAGAATCGGAATGGTCGACTTCTTCTCGACCACGCCCTGAGACAGGCCCAGCTCACGGACCAGATCGGCTTTGCTAACTGTGAATTCCATAAATTAAACCGTTATCTCTATAACCGGATTCGTAGGAGCTGTGGAAATGTGGAATCCTTCCTAAATTATACAAAATATAACTGCTTCCTGCTTAACCAAGGAGTGGATTCCGCTGTTGAGACCCTTGGATATTCCAGACCCTCGGGTTTCTCCCACAGCCTTCCACCGGTAATTCTCGGGGGGGTCTGTGGAAAACATTTGTAAATGCCTTTAGATTGAATCGATTAGGCTGTGGAGCAGCCTGTTTAAATCTAAGTCGCTCTGCCGCAGCTTATCGATCTTGTTCACCGAATGCAGAACCGTCGTATGGTGCTTCCCCCCAAAATAACGACCGATCTCAGGCAGCGAAGCGTGCGTCAACTCTTTGCAGAGGTACATCGCGATCTGACGCGGATAGGCGATGTTCTGCACATTCGTCTTCAATTTCAACTGCGACGGCTGCAAACCAAACTTTTCCGCCACCGCCCGCACGATCAAATCGATCGTTATCCGGCGCTCACTGCCCCCGGAAAGCTGTTTTAAGACCTGCTGCGCCATCGAAAGCGTGATGGGCGAGTCCATCACCGAACTGTAAGCCATCAGCTTCACCAAGGCCCCTTCCAACTCGCGAACGTTCGACTTCGTCTTCGTCGCGATATAGATTCGAACATCCTCCGGCAACTGAATCCCTTCCGCCTCGGACTTTTTATCCAGAATCGCCATCTTGGTTTCCAGGTCGGGCGGCTGTACATCCACCATCAAACCCCACTCGAAGCGGCTGCGGAGCCGATCCGTCAGGCCCGAGGTCTGCTTCGGCGGTTGGTCCGAACTCAACACGATCTGCTTCCCGTTTTCGTGAAGCGCATTAAACGTGTGGAAAAATTCCTCCTGGGTTCGTTCTTTGTTTGCTAGCACCTGCACATCGTCCACCAGCAGGATATCCGCACTCCGATAATGCTGATGAAACGTCGACATCCGATCCGTCTTGATGCAATCGATCATCTCGTTCATGAAGCGTTCGCTAGAGGTATAAACAATTCTCATGGACCCATGCCGATCCGCGAGTGTTCTACCAATCGCGTGCATCAAATGAGTTTTCCCCATCCCCACCCCGCCGTAGATGAAGAGCGGGTTGTACCGTTCCGCCGGGTTATCCGCCACAGCTTTGGCGGCGGCGTGGGCAAACTGATTGCAACTGCCCACTACGAAGCTATCGAAAGAGTACTTCGGATTCAGGGGACTCTGCGGAGTCTCGCCCAGCCCGTTTGAACGCGCTATGTGCGAAACCGAAGTCTGCGCCGACACCACTTCATAGTGGACCTGTCGCATCCCCAATTGAAGAGTTGAGACGGCTGCCGCAACGTGCTCCGAGTACTCCTGCTCCATCCACATTTTAGTCGCCTCGCTCGGCACGCGGATGGTTAGGCGACCACCGTGATCGGCATGCTGCTGGGTCGAAGCCAACCAGTTCTGGTAACTTTCCGAGCTCAGCTTCTTGGCCAGCTCCTGTTTAATCTGATCCCAAACCGTCATTTTAAGTTCTTTCGTTTTCGACTCTTACCAGCGTAAACACAGAATCCCCACATCTTTTCCACAGGCTGTGGAAAAGCTACACCAAGAGCGTTGAACTGTGTGGGGAAGTCTTTGGAGTGGATCGGCGGCGACTGCTGAATTGCGCTAGGCAGAGTGCGATCGGATCCCCAGAATAGCACAGCGGAAGCGACCTCTGACAAGGGTTTTACGGATAAATAAGTGCTTTGTTTTCAACAAGAAGACAATAAGAAACCAAATTGTTTAGGTTTCATTACAGTAGTTTTTCTATGCCCCAAATGGAGTATCTCCACAAGATGTCGTATGTCCCGGTCCGAAGGATATCCACAGGTAGCGTAGTGCATACGCCTTAGGGCCTTACTTCCAATCGTTGAAGTGCTGTATAGCGTTAAAGAGCAGGGCGAACTCTCCATGATTCTGCCAGCGGTAGCAGGGGTTGGTCGAGAACAGCAGCACCCGCCCCAGGCCCGACGGCACGCTCACCAGCGCCGGTTTGTTCCGGACTTCCGCGGCACCTTTCATTAGGCCACTGAGTACCGAGGCCTCCGTGCCGGGGAACTGCATCAGCACCTGCGATTTACGATCTTTCTCGGGAACGTTCAACAGCGGGCCATTCGCATAACGGACCGCCAGCTTCGGCGTGGTGTAGCCGTAGAAAATAGGATGCTTCGGTTGGAGGATATCCACTTCGACAATCGGACCCGGGGCGTAGAACTGGCTGCTCGGACGACCGGCGTCGATCTGGCCTACGAAACCATACTCCACCGGAAAGCTCGAGGCGCTGCCGAGAGTGATCAATAATCCGCCTTCCTTGACGAACTTCTGCAACTCCAACGCTCCTTCCAGACCCATGCCGCCGGTGATGTCGGTAGACTCGCCATAGCCTCCTTTATACGGCAGCGGACGTCCCTTCGATTCAAGATCGAAGACCAGACCCTTCGCCGTTCGCCCCTGGTTCGGCATCAAAATCACGTCAAAATCGCGTCTCAGCGACCCTTGCCGCACCCGATCCTTGAAAATCAGATCAAACGGAATCTCGACTTGATCGAACGCATGGCGGACCCAACCAACTTCCTGCGTATTGCCCCAAGTGCTATACATGGCCAGTCGTGGCAGATCGACCTCGTGAATGGCTACCGGCGGCCGAGCCGCCAGCATCGTTGCCCGCAGCCCGAGCTCTTCCACCATCGCCTTGGCGCGCGGCGTCGCTTCGAGCAGTAACGAGCCCGCGGGGATCCCCTCGTGCACCGCTTCCAACGCTTCCACTTTCACCGACTTCCCAAGCCGATAGCGCAGCGTGGCGAGACCGTGAGCACCGTTGTGGTGCACCGCGAGCAGCGTCCCTGTGCCGTTGATCTGACCCTTCGGCACGAACCGGTCAACCGGCGTCGTCTTCGTCGTCAGAATCGCCTTGTCGCTGATCGCCTTCACCTCCACCTGGCTGAGCAGACCCATCGTCCAGCCCGTGTCGTCGTAGGTCCGCAGATTTGGATCCGGAAACACCTGTTTTTCGAGCAACGATTTAGCGAGCCTACCGTATGGCTGGTCTCGCTTGATGACGAACGAATTGTCGGCCTCGGATCTCCCGATCTCGATGCCCTGGAGCCTGAGCGTATTCACGAGCCAGGCGACGCGGGTCATGTCGCGCTGGTTATCCGGGATGACGAAGGCGTATGGCGCCTCGTTCTTCCCGGCCTCAATGGAGTGCAAGCTCTTCTTGTAAAAGTTATCAAGAATCGTACGGGCGTTCCCCGCCGCGAGTTCGAGCGCCGTCAACACCCCGGTTTGGCCGTAGTTGATGTTATTGCGGAAAGACCATTCCACGTCCTTGTACGCGGGAAGCGGGCGGAACCACTGGCGCGTCGAAGCCCCAAACCGATCCGTCCCTTCGGCGGAATCCACCTTCCGC
>JANODS010001548.1:0-21002 GCA_031412835.1 Acidobacteriota bacterium
GGTGCTCCAGGCGCTCTCTGGGTAGAGCGCCGCGTTGGCGCCGAGGATGCGGAATAGCGACGGCGGATAGAAAGGGCAGACGACGAGATAGCCAAGCAGGCCGGCGATGGCGACCTTCTTCCATTGGCCGGAGACGACGGACCAGCAGAGGCCGAGGAGTGCGGCACCGGTGACTCCGAAGGCGCTGGCCAAGGCCGCCAGGGCGATCACCCACCAGCGCCAGCCGAGAAGGAGCAGGCTGAGGGCGAGGTAGTGCGGGGCTTCGTCCCAGACGAAGTGCAGATAGATTCGCCGAGCATCGGCGAGGTGGGCCCAGGCGAAAGCGCCGTCGGGGAGGAGGAGTTCGGTGGGCGAGGAGAGCGAATAGACGACGGCGGCGATGAAGCTCCAACCAGGCTTTTCGGTGAGACGCCAAGCGAACCAGAAAAGGGCGAGCGGCCCAAGGGCGAGGCCGAGTCCCATGACGACGTACAGGCCGAGATGCCGCGCGAGCCACGGAACAAGCGGCGCATACGTGAGTTCGAAAGGCATGCCGCCGTACCAGTAGGGCCACCAGTGCGGAGTCCACCAATGGCCGTCAGCCAGTTGGGCGATGGCCAGCCAGTAGCCGTGCATGGATTGGGGTTGAGCCGAGAATTCGATGGCAAAGATCTGGCGGATGAGATAGAGATTGAGCCAGAGGATGCCGATTGCGTAAGCCCAGGGGAGCGCGCGGCGGTTCACTTCCACAATATCCCATGGCAAAGTGATGTAACCTGTTCGATGAACATGTTATCTGAAAACACCAGGGCAGCGCGGAAGGCGGCGACGCGGGAAAGGATCCTCAACGCCGCCCGGGAGTCACTGGAGACCGCGGGGTACGAAGGGACGAACCTGCGGGCGGTGGCCCAAGTGGCGAGCGTGTCGACCGGGGCGATATTGGGTCACTTTACGGACAAGCAGGACTTACTGCATGCCGCTCTATTCGACGACCTGGAGCGGACCTGGGCCGAGGCGCGGACGACGGCGCGGGGACGATCACTGGAGCGCGACTTGGCAAACATTGCGGAGACGTTTTTCGGCTTCTATGCCAAGCGGCCCGCGCTATCGAGGGCTTTGCTGCGCGAATCGTTGTTTGCGGGGCCGCCATGGAGCGAGCGGTTTGCGGCGCAGGTGGCGGAAGTGCACCAGCATGTGGCGGGCTTGCATCGGGCGGCGCGGCAATCCACGGCGGCGGAAGCGAGCCTGTTTGGAGCGGCGTTCTTTTCGTTCTACTATTTTGCGCTTCTGGCTTGGCTGCAGGGCGGCCATCCGGATCCGTTGGGGTTGTTTCGCAAGCTGCTGGCACAGCATATGGAGAAGAGGTAATGGCCTCAGTTTTGTTTCAAAGCGAAGCGGACCGGGAGCGGATGCGGGAGGCGAGCCGTTGGTTTCTGGCGCAAGTTTCGGGCACGGTGGAGGAGAGGTACCTGGAGACGCGGTGGGGACGGACACGGGTGCTGGTGACGGGGCCGGAGGACGGGCCGCCGCTCGTGGTGTTGCCTGGCGCGATGGCGTCGGCATCGCACGTGCTGCCGGAGTTAGGTCCGGTATTGGAACGGTGCCGGACCTACGCCGTGGACGTGGTGGGCCAGTCTCCGTGGAGCGAGGACCGGAGGTTGGACGACTACGGCGGTTGGCTGGGGGAGGTGGCGACGGCGCTGGAACTACCGCGATTCGCTTTGTTGGGCGTTAGTTGGGGCGGTATGGTGGCGCTGCGGGCGGCCTTAAGCCTGGCGGGTCGGTTGACCCATTTGGTGCTGGTGGTGCCAGTGGGGGTGGTGACTGGATCGGTGTGGACGGGGCTGCGGGACGGCGCGTGGCCGGTGATGTCGTACCGCTGGTGGCCGACGGCGGAGCGACTGGAGCGAATTGTGGCAACCCAGTTTACGACTCGTCACGCGGAATGGGAGCGGTATCTGGGGGCGGCTTTGCTCGCATATCGGCTGGACTTTCAGGTGCCGCGGCTGAAGCAGGGGGATGGGTGGGAGCGAGTCCGCTGCCCGGTGCTCGCGTTCGGCGCGGAGTTGGATGTTCACGCGCCTGGGGAGGCGCTGTTGGTGCGATTGCGGGAGTGGTTTCCGCAGGCTGAGACGGAGCTCCTACGACAGTCTAAACATTGCCCGCCGTTGACGACGGAGTTCCGTGATTTTCTGGGACGACGAATTCTTCGGTTCCTGGACGCAACCAAGGAGGGCGTTCGCCGATAACGAGAGCGTAATTAAGGAGAAAGCAAGCATGGGACCTCTCGGATCGATCGTATCGAAAATTAAAGCAGCCGCGATAGACGCGGTACCGGACCTCGCGTTTGGAGCGAAAGGTCCGATGGTGTCGGCGCTGCAACAGAAGCTGGCCGACGTAGGTGAGAAAGTTAAGGTTGACGGCGATTGGGGGAGCGAGACCGATGCGGCGGTCCGGAGCTTTCAGGCCAGGAAAGGCTTGCAGGTAGACGGCGTTGTGGGAGAGCAAACGCTGACGGCGTTGTTGGCGTCGGGCGGAACAGGGGCAGGGAAGAAATCGGAGGCGAAATTCGACCTGACCAAAGAGTTGGCGAGCGCCGACTCCGAACTCTGCGTGGCCATCGGAATGGCTGAAGGGACGCGATCAGCCGACGGCGGAAGGACGGAGGCTTATAACGAGCACCGCGATCCCGCGAACGCGAAAATGAACCAAGGCACGTTCTCCTACCAGCATGGGGCGCGGAATGCGCAAGAGGCGGATCAGAAGCAGTTGCAGGAGCTACGGAGGTTTCGTCCGCAATACGAGGAGGCTTGTCGAAAAGCGGGGATCGATCCGGGCAACAAGCTGGTGGCGGCCGCATGCTTTGACCTCTACAACCAGGCACCGAAGGCGGCTACGGGGAAGGGCGGGCTGTTGGATCAGCTCCCGACGTTGGCGAAGAAGGGGCTGACGGAAGCAAATCTGGCGAAAGCTCGGAAGGAGTCCTTTTACGATCCCGAGCTCCGCAAGTATGATACGAATTTTCCTTCCATCAAGGCGCTGGGAGACGACCAAACTCGCCGAATGGCGGCATTGGCGGACAAAGTTCAGGGCGGTGAGCCTGCGGTGGCCACGGCGCGGGCCCACACTCCGGTGCCTATCCACCAACGGCCCCAAGAGATGGAGAAGTTTCGTCATGAATACGAAACAGCCTGCAGAAAAGCGGGCATTGATCCGGGTAACAAATTGGTGAAAGCCGCGTGCTTCGACTTTTACGACAAGGCACCGATGGCCGCTACGGCGAAGGGCGGTCTTTTGGACAAGCTTCCCGAGGTTGCAAAAAATGGCGTGACGGCGGAGAACTTGGCGAAGGCGCGGACGGAATCCTTCTTCAATCCCGATACCGGAAAGTACGAAACGGGATCTAGCTCGATCCAGCAGATGCGGGACGAGCAGACTCGGCAGATGGCAGCAATCGCGGATAAGCTTCGGCAAGGCGAATCGACCGCGGTCGCGGCACGGGCACACACTCCGGTGCCGGAGGGCAAGATCGGCTTTGGCTCCCAAGGCCCGGAGGTTCTGAAACTGAAGAAAGATCTGAAAGCGGCTGGTTTCTACGACGGCGTACTGAACGACAAAATGGGCAACGATGGGATTGCCGCCCTCGAGAAGGCGAAAACGCAGCTTGGAATAGGCGGGCCCAAAGACGTTGCCGGCCCGGAGACGTTGAAGGCGATTGCGGACGCGAGCAAGTGGCCGACCCTGCACGTTCCGGTGGACTTTCTATCCCAGATTTCCGGCGGCACTCCGCGGGCGGCTTCGTCCGATTGCGACGATGCCTGCCAGGAGATGATGCAGAAGACGAGCAACGTTTCTAATCGCGTAACGCCGTGTCACGGCAACGACAATGTGATCCAGTGCGGCGATAACAACGCGAAGGGAACAAAAGAGGCGTCGGACTATCTGTTCGGCCAACTGAAGGCCGGCAAGCCGGTGATGATCGGCGTAGATTATAAAGCAGGCACGGGAACGAGCAACGTGAACGATATCGACCACTACTTGGTCGTGACCGGCTCAGGCGTGGATAAGCAGGGGCGCCAATACCTAACCTTCAATGATCCTCAGCAGCCGAACGCGCGGCTAGGCACGGATGCGAATCCGGCCAACCGGCTCTACAAGGTCGGGGGAGAGTTCAAGCAGCTTGATGTGCAGATGGGTCAGACGCCCTATGAACTGCGTGGGGTGGTCCGGAACCAATAGTTCGCGGCTCGATATACTATCCCCAGAGGATACTGGCGATGCGAACCCTGCGTTATGCGGTTATTGTTGTATCAACCTTGTTGCCGCTCGTGGCGCAAGACTCATCTCCACGCAAGCTCATCGCTTCCGTTGATGGAAAAGACTTGTTCGTTGCGTACTGCGCATCATGCCACGGCCTAGCCGGTCGTGGCGATGGGCCGGTGTCTTCTGTGTTGAAGGTAAAGATCCCCGATCTGGCGACGTTGGCGGCCCGGCGCGGCGGCAAGTTTCCGGTGGCCGATCTCGAAAAGATGATTATGGGCGAGACGGCCAGCCAGGCCGCCCACGGCACGCGGGAGATGCCCGTCTGGGGTCCTGTGTTTCGGCGGGTCGAGGATGATAAAGACCTCGGCTTGGTGCGGGTTCGGCGATTGGTCGAGTACGTCCAGACGCTGTCGAAGACTAAGCGGTGACGAGCTGGGCCTTGGCGAGAAAGGCCGGGTCTATCTCAACGCCAAGGCCGGGGCCGGTGGGAACGGTGAGCATCCCTTTCTCGCTTTCGAGCGAACTGGTGGCGGAGTGAACGGGTAGGGTGTCGTCCTCGCCCTTGTACTCTTGATGGGCACCGGCATTCGCAATGCACGAAGCGAAATGAGCGACGTAGAGAAAGCCGAGCCCACCGCCCGACATATGAGGCGTGCACGCAAGCCCCGCGGCGGCGGCCATGCGGGCGACTTTCATCGAACGAATTAAACCGCCGAAATAGAGCAAATCCGGTTGGATGACGCGAGCGATGCCTTGCTCAATGATCCGGCGAAAGCCCCGGAGGCTTGCTTCCTGCTCACCGAGGGCGATGGGGATTTTCAGAGCGGTGGCAATCTGCTTGGTCTCATCGTAGTAATCGAAGGGCACCGGCTCTTCAAAAAAGGCGAGCTTGTATTCTTCCATCACTTTGCCGATGCGGATGGCTTGCGGCACGTCGTAGGAGCCGTTACCATCGGCGTAAATTGTGAACGCCGGTCCAAACGTCTTGCGGGTAAGGGGGATCAGAGCGAGGTCCCGCCGCGTCGACTCCGCATCGAAACGCATGCGAGCACCGAGGCGAAATTTGATGGCGGTAGCGCCGGTTTCCGACACGACCTTCTGCAAGTAGGCGGCCTCGTCCTCCGCGGAATTGCCGCGGTGGGAGCTGGCGCGATAGACCGGGATCCGCCGTTGCCGGGGCGTGCCAATCAGGGCACCAATCGGCAGGCCGACGACTTTGCCGAGGAGATCGAGAATCGCAATTTCGACTACCGCGACGCTGACCCAAAACGGTAGGCCCTGCCACTTGTAGTTGGAATTGGCTAAATAGACGTCTTCAAGAAGCGACTCGAGATCGCGCGCGTCCTTGCCGATTAAGAGCGGGGCGACCTTCTTGAGCAGAATCGGATAAGCGACGCTCATGACGCTGCTGTGCGCGTCGGCATAACCCGTGACGCCGGAGGCCGAGCGGGCGCGGACGATAAAGCTCTTGCCATTCCGCAGGAGATCGATGGATGCAATTTTGACGGGCTCCCGGAACAGTTCCTTCTTCAGAACCGTGCTGGACATTGCGGCGGCCAGCTTCGGGCCTAAGGCGGGAGGGGGGGCGGGAGCGGCGGCGAGGGCGGCGGCGGGGACGGAAAGTAGCGTTCGACGGGGAATCTTCATAAGGGTAAGGAGAGGCCGAGGAGGCGGCAATCTTCGGCCACCATTTCGCGGACGAGTAGGGCAAAGTCTGTCGTCGCTTCCCAGCCGAGGACCCGTTTCGCTTTGGACGGATTGCCGCAGAGCGGGATCTTTTCAGCGGGCCGGTAGTAGTCCTTGTCGACGACCACGAATTTCCGCCAATCGAGCCCGGCGCTTGAGAAGGCGATCTCGACGAACTGCTGGACGGAGTGGAGGCGGCCGGTCGCAATGACAAAATCGTCGGCTTTCTCCTGCTGCAGCATGAGCCACATCGCTTCGACGTACTGGCGGGCGTCACCCCAATCGCGGAGCGGCTCCAAGTTGCCTAGACGTAATTCGGTAGCCTTGCCGGCCAGGATCCGGGCGACCGTGCTGGTGATTTTGCGGGTGACGAACTCATAGCCACGGCGCGGGGATTCGTGATTGAACAGGATGCCGCTGGCGGTGTACATGCCGTACCGTTCGCGATAGTTCCGCGTAAGCTCGAAGCCGGCCACTTTGCTAATGCCGTAGATCGAGCGAGGGCGGAATCGAGTAGCCTCGTCCTGCGGAGAGGCTTCGGCGGCCCCGAACATTTCTGACGTACCGGCGAAGTAGAAACGGCATTCGGGCGCGAGATCTTTGAGCGACGCAAGGAGATAATGGGTGCCGTTGATGTTGGTGGTCAGCGTCGAAAACTCGTCGTCAAACTCGTAGCTGACAAAGCTGGCGGCGGCGAGGTGGTAGCACTCGTCCGGGCGGATTTTAGAGATCGCCTGATACAAGGCGGCGTAGCTTTCGAGGGAGGCCGGGTGGAGCTTGATCTGGTCCCGAAAGCTCAGCACGCGCTCCAGTCGACGTTCCGGCGCTTCCAGGCCAACTCGCCGCACCAGGCCGTGGACCTCGTACCCCTTGCTGAGTAATAGTTCGGCTAAGTAAGAGCCGTCTTGTCCGTTGACGCCCGTAATGAGGGCTTTCTTAACTGGCATTATCTGATCTGAATACCCATGCGCCGAGCGATCCACGTGCTGTTCCATCGGCGAACAAAGGCATCAGGGCTCATGATACTGCACCATTCCCGCCAATAGCGAAGAGGGTGCCGCCAATTGCATACCGTTCCGAGCAGCAAACTGAATGCGAACTTGGTGAAGGACGGACGCAGGGGCTCGAAAAACTGATCCCGGCCGTCCACCAAATAGGAACAGTAGCCGTGAATCCATTGGAAGGGTACGTATCCGAAATGCCGCCGCACACAAGCGATCGCCTCGCGGAAAACAGTGCCGCGACCGCTTAGCGTCTTGTTATCCAGGTGCATCCGCGAACTCGCCAGCAGAGCCTCGATTCGAAACAGTTGGTGGTGGCGAGAGAGCCGAAGCCAAAGGTCGTAGTCGAAGGCCGAATGCAAGCGGGGATCGAATCCGCCGACTTCACGAATGGCTTGGCAACGAACGAAGCAAGTCGGCTGGCAGATGAAGCATTCACGCCCGAGCTCCTCGGGATGGAACGGCTTGGTCGGGTAGTGGCCCAGCAGGTCGCCTTCGGCGGAGATCCAATAAGCGTTGCCGTAAACGCCTGCTAACTTAGGCTGATCGCGCAGATGGAAAATCGCTGTTCGGATGGCACCGGGAAAATAGGTATCGTCGGCATTCAGGTAGGCGAAGACCTCGCCCTTTGCCATGGCGAAGCCTTTGGCAATCGCATCGGACGCCCCGGCGTCAGGTTCCGAAATGTACCGCAGGAGCTTCGGGTATAGCGCGGCGTATCGTTCAAGAATTGCTATCGTGCCGTCAGTGGACCCGCCATCGAGCACGATGTATTCGAAGTTTGGATAGTCCTGTTGAACGACGCTCTCGATGGTTTCCACGAGAAATTTCTCCGCGTTGAGACACGGAGTGATGATCGTGACGGCGAGAGATTCTTGAGTCATCGAAGAGGGGCCAACCGCGGACTCGGGAGCTTCGCCCATCTGAGTGTAGCACCGAGGGAAATCGTTTCATGGGGCGGGTGGTTGACACCGGGCATTGACGGTCCTATCCTTAAAAGTGCAATGCAACTCAGTTTCAACAAGAGCGGCGGCGAAACGTTAGCGCAACTGCGAACCGGAGATCGTGCGTACCTGCACCGATTGGACCTTCCAGAGGACATGTCGCAGCGATTGATGGAGTTGGGGTTTCTGCCGGGCACCATCGTGGTGGCCGCGGGGAGCGCTCCGGGCGGCGATCCGCGGATATTTCGGGTGGACGGTTCTGACATTGCGTTGCGACGGGCCACGGCCAGCCGACTGTACATCTCAGCGGAGCCACTGTCGGAAGCGGAACTGATATGAGCGATAGCGGGAGCTGCCACGGGGCCGCACCGCAAACCGTGAACCGCAAGGCGGGCCACTACGTCGCGTTAGTTGGGCCACCGAACGCGGGTAAATCCACCTTATTCAATCGGCTTACTGGACTGCGGCAAAAGGTCGCTAATTTTCCCGGGGTAACTGTAGAGCATCACGTGGGCCGGGTTCGCGATGAAAGCGGCCGGGATTTGTTCGTGGTGGATCTTCCCGGCATCTACAGCATGACCCCCCGTTCCGAGGATGAACGAGTCACCCACGACGTACTCGTCGGCGCGAACGCTTCGCTGGGGAAGCCTGACGCGATCATTCTCATTCTCGATTCGACCAACCTGCAACGACACCTCGTGCTGGCCGCACCCGTGCTGGCCTTGGGGTTGCCGACGTTAGTGGTCTTGAACATGGCCGACGATTTAGCCGCTCGAGGGGGAAGCGTGGACCCCGCCGCTCTGGCCAAAGAGATCGGTGCTCCGGTGGCGCTGATATCCGCCAGCACCGGCGCGGGCGTGGAACGGGTAACCCATTTTCTCCGGGGTACGGGCGCAAGGCCGATCGCGCCGCAGCCCAAATTCGAGTTTCCGATTCTGCAGACGCTTCCCGCTCGACGGCGTTGGGCGGGGCGAGTGGGTTTACAGGCCGGTTACACGGCACCGGCTCCTCCGGAATGGACGCGCCGCCTGGACCGAGTATTCCTCCATCCCGTTGCCGGTCCGTTAATCTTCCTGGTGGTGGTGCTGGCGGTGTTTCAAGGCATCTTCACCGGGGCGCAACCGATGATGGACGGGGTAGAAGGTGTTATTACCTGGTCCGGTGCCCTGCTGAGTTCGTACTTGCCAGAAGGGGTGTTCCGCAGCTTGTTGGTGGAGGGCGTTTGGGGCGGCGTAGGCAGTGTGGTGGTGTTTCTGCCGCAGATCCTTTTATTGTTCCTCTTCATCGGCGTACTGGAAGATTCCGGCTACCTGGCAAGAGCCGCGGTGATCGCGGATCGGACGATGTCCCGGGTTGGCCTACAGGGAAAGGCATTCATTCCGCTCCTTTCGGCCTACGCCTGCGCCGTTCCGGCGATTATGGCGACGCGGACCATTGAAGATAAACGAGATCGGTTGGCGACGGTGTTGATTGCGCCCTTTATGACCTGCTCGGCCCGTTTGCCGATCTACACGCTTTTGATTGCGGCCTTTGTCCCGAATACGCCTTTACTCGGCCAGTTCCTTGGCCTGCAAGCGGCAGTGTTATTGGGCTTGTACGTTTTGGGCTTTGTGGCTGCCGTCGGTACGGCGCTTCTACTCCGGTCGAGCGTTTTGCGTCACGCGAAGACGATGTTCGTGATGGAGTTGCCGCCCTATCGTCGGCCTTCGGTGCAAACGCTTCTGCTCCGGCTCCTTGACCGCGCGGTGATCTTCCTGCGCCGCGCCGGGACCGTAATCCTACTCGTGTCGGTCGGGCTTTGGATTTTGGCCCATCTTCCCTACGAAAACGGAAAGCCCCCGGCGATTGAACAGAGCATAGCCGGACGGATCGGGCGAATGGTGGAACCAGTCATTCTGCCGTTGGGTTTCAACTGGAAGATCGGCATCGGATTGATTACCTCGCTGGCCGCGCGGGAGGTAATCGTCGGGACTCTCGGTACGATCTATGGAATCGAGAACGCGGATAAGGACTCTCCGCCTTTGATAGAGTCCTTGCGAAAGGATCTTACTCCGGGCGGTGCCTACGCGCTGATGATCTTCTTCGCCTTCGCGATGCAGTGCTTTTCGACGGTCGCAATTGTCCGGCGGGAGCTGGGGAGTTGGGCTTGGCCGGCGGCGCAGTTCGCCTACATGGGTTTTCTCGCCTACTTCGGGGCGTTGTTGACCAATCAGGCGTGGCTCTGGTTCCGATAGCGCGATCAGCATAAATTCGTGAGGGTTGCGGATCGCAGGTGCTACTCTGAGGGTTTGGAGCCAATCTTGGTTCTAATCAATTTTTCCTTTATGCGCAACGTTGTCATCATCGGTTCGGGCTGTGCCGGAAATACAGCCGCTGTCTATTCCGCTCGCGCGTCGCTATCGCCGCTCGTCGTCTCTGGCCACGAGCCCGGCGGACAGCTTTCGATCACGTCCGAGGTGGAAAACTATCCCGGATTTCCGGATGGCGTGATGGGGCCGCAGCTTGTGGAGAACATGAAGCTGCAAGCCATCCGCTTCGGTGCGGAGTTCATGAACGGAACGGTCGAAGACTGCGATCTCTCGCAGAGGCCCTTCAAGTTGAAGATTGATGGGGAGTGGATTGAGACCAGGACCCTGATTGTCGCCTCCGGAGCATCGGCGCGCTGGTTGGGCCTGCCCAATGAGTACAAGCTGATTGGCCATGGCGTTAGTTCCTGCGCCACTTGCGACGGCTTTTTCTATCGCGAGAAGGAGATCATGGTGATCGGCGGCGGAGATACCGCGATGGAGGAAGCCAACTTCCTAACCCGTTTCGGCAGGCGGGTGACGTTGGT
Source organism: Acidobacteriota bacterium (assembly GCA_031412835.1). Lineage (GTDB taxonomy): Bacteria > Acidobacteriota > Terriglobia > Bryobacterales > Bryobacteraceae. Next base: position 10,707 of record JANODS010001548.1, read on the forward strand.
TCATCGGCGAGAGGAGTTCCGTGCGTCGAAGATCATGGTGGATCGCACGCGAGCGAACCCAAAGATCGAGATTCTGACGAACACCGTAGTCGACGACGTTTACGATGTCGAAAAGGGCTTCGTGACAGGGGCCAAGTTACGTAATTTGGTCACCGGCGAGACTTGGGATCAGCCCGTGGACGGCTTTTTCGTGGCGATCGGCCATATTCCCAACACGAAATTCTTGCGAGGCCAGCTGGATACGGACGACGAAGGCTATCTAATCTCCCACGGCGGTGCCCGGACGAAAATCGCGGGCGTCTATCATGCCGGTGACGTGCAAGACCGAGTGTACCGGCAAGCCATCACCGCCGCCGGGGCAGGCTGCATGGCGGCAATTGAGGCCGAGCGTTTCCTTGAGGCGGAAGGCCACTAGGGCCGACTAGTTCGCCATTCGAGCGCGCTTGAAGGGCTCCTTGAGAAATTTAGCGGCTTCTTCTTGCGCGTTCTGGGTATTGTCCTTGGTTCGAATCGCGAGGTTGTATTCGTTCACGGCTCGCTCTCGCTGACCGGTGATGTCGAAGATCTTGCCCAGATTGATGTGCCCCCACACCTCCGTCCACTTCGGCTCCAGGTCGCCGTTGAGCGACTCGCGGAACTCGTTGGCCGAGGATTGGTAGTTGTTTTGAAGGAAAAACACCTCCCCCACTCGATAGTGAGCCAGGGAGCTATTCCGCGCCACTTCGAGCGCTTTGGTGTATTCCTTGAGGGCCTCGCCGTATTCGCCAATCTCGGCGAACATCTCGCCCTTGCGGATCGACACCGCCACTCGCATGGTTCGGCTCATCCGAAGAAGCCGATTGTTGACGTCGATCTCGACGCGTTTGGGCTTGCCAAAAGTTTCGACGAGAAACTCGGAAGAAGTACCCGAGACATCGACCACTTTTTCTTCTGGATTCCCCTCGGTCTCGATCTTTAACGTCACCGGCATGCGGAATGTGTCCAAGTCCTGAGTGATCTTGCCCATCACCCGGAAGCCCTTCTTAGTGCGATACACCGTGTATTCGAGCTTGAATTCTGGCGCACCACTCGATTCAATCCACTGGATGAAGAAGTAGCCGAGATCCTGACCAGCGAGCTGGCTCGCTACGTCTTTGATGTTCTCCGTGGACACGCTGCGCCCCGCGAACTTGTCCGGGACGATCTTGAGAAACTCTTTAAACTTGTCGTCGCCCAATACGCCGCGGAGCATGTGATACACGGCTGCGCCCTTACCAGCCGTGGTCGCCCAGTATTCCGGAGAGTAATCTTCGAAACGGGCGGATTGAATCAACGGCGGGTTATCGACCGTCATAGCCTCCACGTAGGTATCGCGAACTTCGCCTTCAAGAGCACCGGGTCCCTGGGACTGCTCCACCCAAAGCAGTTCAGCGTAACGAGCCATGCCGTTAGTAATCCAAAGATGGTTTCGCGAGACCGGAGAGATTTGGAGGCCCCACCATTGGCGCGATAGCTGGTTCACCAGGAGCCGGGAGTTCGCCTGGCTACCGATGGCCCTCGGGCTAAGAAACAGTAGGCCCGGGGCCGCATAGCCATTAGGCGCGCCGTCTTCGGTTTCGACGATTCCGATGGAAGCGTTCGGAGCGAGGCCGAAATTCCCAGCCAAGAACGAGAGAACCTTCCCCGTCTCATCGCCCCAGCTCTCCGCCGCCTTGGTCGACTCGCCGCGGAAGTAAGTTAGCGAAGTGACGCCCTGGGAGGAGATAGTTTTGGGGTCACCCTGGACAACCGCGATGGAGCCACCCAGCGAGGGTTTGGCGAAGGTGAACTGAGTAGCTTTCTTGCCGGTCGGCGCCGTGGCTGAGGCCTCCATGCCTCCGCCGACAACTTTGTAGTCTTCGGGAACGGTGATCGTAAACTCTGACGTGTATCGATCAGACGTGTATTCGTTCACGGGGAACCAACGAGCGGGGTAAAGCAGGAAGGCATACTCGGGTTTGATGGCCGCGAACTTGACTCCGTAGACCGGAGACTCCTCCTGTCCACTGAGGCGACCTTCGTAAGTGACGACCACCTCTTGGTCGGAGCCCTTCAGAAGGGTGTCTGGGAAAGCGATTCGAAGCTGAAAGTCCTGCTGGCTTCGAGTCGGCGTCAAGGCAGCGCCCTTGCCGTCGGTGACGGACTTGACCGTCAGGCTGTTGTGCAGATCGAGGGTGATCGCGGCCACCCGATCATCGACGGGCTGGAAGCGAATCCGCGCCGTGGCCGCCAACGTTTGGGTGCGCGGATTGACATCGGCGTTGACCTGATAACTGATTACGTCAATCCGGGACCGTCCGCGGGCCTCCTGACCTTCGAGAAGGGTAGCAAACAGGGTGGCAGTGAGAACGATCCCAAAATTTTTCATGATCAAGCTTCCTTTCAGTATCGGTCTTCGTTCAGATAGCGGTCGACGAGGAGTCTGGCCGCTTCGGCGAGGGGGTCGCTATCCCGACGAAGGGAGTCGCGGATTTGGGCTAGGTCGGCGCGCATCTGGTGGAGCGCGGCGGGATTGTTGAGCAAATCAAGGGCGGCTTGAGCGAGGTTGGACCCGGTAAACTCGCTCTGCATGAGCTCGGGTACAACTTTTCGTTCCGCCACCAGATTCACCATGGTGTAAAAAGGTACGGACACTAACAATTTACCCAAACGCCAACTAATCTCCGTGACCTTGTAGAAGGTGACCATTGCCGTCCCCAGCAAGGCTGCTTCCATTGTCACCGTACCGCTGGCTGCAAGGGCTAGGTCAGCATGGGCGATTGCATCCCATGCTTCCCCTTCTACGATATGGATGGATAGCGCGGAAATACGTTCCCGAAATGTTGTAAACGAACTGCCGCCCCGCTCCAAAAAGCCGACTGGCGTGGCCCAGACGAACTGCGTGTACCCGTGCGATCGGAGGATTTCCACCGCATCGAGAACGGCGGGCAGATGGCGACGAGCCTCGCCGAGGCGACTCCCCGGGAGAAGCGTGATCAATGGCTTCGTTTCGTCGAGACCGCAACGGGCGTAGAATTCGGTTCGACTGAAGCGGGGCGCGGCGCTCCACGCCAAAGGGTGGCCGATGAAATCAACCGAGACGCCGCGAGCGGCGAACCAAGCTTTTTCAAAAGGAAAGATCGACAAGACGCTCGCAAGGTCTCGCCGCATCTGCCGCACTCGCCCGGAGCGCCAGGCCCACACTTGGGGCGCGACCAGGTAGACGGCTGGAATACCGAGCCCCTTCAGCTTTCGGGCAACGCGCAGGTTGAAGTCCGGGCTGTCGGTTAAGATCGCAAGCTGGGGCTTTCGCGCTCCGGCTGCCGCGATCAACTTGCGGAACTCGCCGTAGATGCGGGGGATGTGGGCCAGGACTTCCACCAAACCGACCACGGCCAGGGCTTCCGCATCAACGACAGACTCGACGCCCACCGCGCGCATTTTGGGCCCGGCGCATCCAAAGAACTTTGCGTTAGGCACCAACTTCCGCAACTCCACGACCAGACGCGAGGCATACATGTCGCCCGAGGCCTCGCCAGCCGAGATTAGGATGTTTACAGAAGGCAAAATCCCAGTCTAGCGCGACGCTCTGTTACACTGAAGATTCTGTCGATGCCGTCTCCCTCCGACCTGGCCAAAGAAACCGTGGCCAAACTTCACTTGGGTGAATTCGCTGATCGCTTCCGTGGGGAAAGTATTCCGCTCGGTGAGACCTTTAGCTATTACGTAGCCGCGGCTCCGATTGCCGAAGAGGATATGAAGGAATACCTGGAGGAACCTGCCGAGGCTCTTCCCGAGGTGATTCGCGCGGCGCTGCCCAAACTTCTGATTCTGCTGGTCCCGCATCTGGAACGTCCCGCCCCTAGCGGGAAGCACAAGGCCGGTCGGCAGAGCTTTTTGCCGCAGGATTCGCTTATCGTAATGGATCCGCCAGACGAGAAATCGCGGTTGACGCTGGCTTATGTGCCATCACCCGGCGCCGGAGAGCCAGGTATTCTGGCGTTTGCGGTGAAAGAGATCGATATGAGCGAATATCATTTCCACCTCTTCAATGCTCTCGCTCGGGCGGCGTTTGACCGCCTCCCGGAGTCTGCCTTCGCGGGATTCATGGAAATGTTGCGAGCAGAACTGAAGGCTAGAGTCCACGGCGAAGTGGACCAATTGAGTTGGACCGCCAAGCAGAACCTGTTGAATAAACAGGCATCGTTTCGGGGCGAGACCAAACTGTTCCGGGAATATGCTCGGGAATCGTTCTTCGACACGTTGACGCTCTACCTTCATGGGCTTTGCTGCGATATCGACGTGGAGCCGGGTCCGCGCCAGATTGCGAGCCGCCACCTGCGAAAAAGATTGGAATACATGCGCAGCCAATTCGCCCCGCCCGACGGCTATGCCGTATTCCCCGAAGAGCTTAAGAATTAACTGATCTCCCGCCGAAGCCCCCGGCCGTCGATAGATGAATCGTGCGACTGCTGGGCTTGTGTTGCGTTTCGATCATCTTGTGGGGAGCGCCCGCGCTCAAGGTTTCTCCGTCCGCGCTGAGATTTAATTTTGTCCAAGGGACGGGTGCCTCGACTGGCGTACAGACCCTATCCGTGGCCGCCGTCGCCAACGGGCAGGTGATTCCATTCGCCGTAGCGCCTCCATCGAGCCCTTGGCTGACCGTGACGCCGGAGACTGGTCGGACGACGCTAGTGGTTCGGGTCGCCGTGAATGTCACGTCACTTCTGGTCGGGACCTACACCGAGAGATTGACGATCACCCCGATTGAGGGCACCAATCTGGAACCCATCCTGGTTCCGATAACGCTTACGGTCAGCGCTCCCCCTTCGGATGTGGTGCTCTCTCCGCTGTCATTGGACTTCGTATCTCGACTGGGGGAAAACGCCGAGGGGAGTAGCCAGCCGTTCTATCTGGGAACAAACGGCGGGCTCTTACCGTTCAGCATTACGACGAAGGGCACCGATTGGCTATCGGTAAACCCAACCACCGGCAACGTCTTCCCAGGGTTTCGGACGAGTCTGCAGGCAACCGTGAACCCCGTCGGCCTTGGCCCTGGTACGTACAAAGGTACAATCACGATCAATTCGCCCACCGCGGTCACCAAGACAACCACGCTCAATGTAAACCTTACCGTCCAACCGGGCGCACCGGAAGTTAGTTCAGTCTGGCCAGCTAGTCTGCCGGCGCAATCTCCCACCAGTGTTTTGACCGTGCGAGGGGTTCGCTTCTTCTCCGGTACGGTAGCTCGAATCAACAACATAGCTCTAACGACACGAGTTTTGGGAGAGGGCCTGTTGGAGGTTACGGTGCCAGCGGCGATGATGACTGATTCGCGCGTTGTTCCCATCGCCGTCACCAACCCAGGTGCCGGAGGCGGCACGGCCACCAGCAGCCTCGTGGTGACTCTGGCGGGCCCAATCATCCGCGGCATCGGCAACGCAGCCACACAACAGGTCTCAGCGGCACCGGGCTCGTTGTTAGTCTTATACGGCCAAAGCCTGGGGCCCGACATTCTGGCCTCGTTTGATCCCTGGCTAACTCGATTGCCGATGGAGCTCAGCGGCGTTACGGTTTCCTTCCAGGGAGAGCCAGCCCCGGTTCTGTATGCGGGGAAGGATCAGGTATGCGTAACCGTGCCGTACGCGCTGGAAACGAACCGACCTTACATGATCCAGGTCAGCGCGGGCGGCCTGCGATCCAACCCGTGGCCGATATTGATCACGCCCACAGCACCGGGCTTATTTACAGCGTCCGGGGCCGGAACCGGCGGTCTGGCTGCCTACAGCTTTGACGAAGTCAAGGGCGAGTATTTCCTGGTTTCGGACGCGGCACCCGCGCTCAGGGGCGGATTCGTCGTCTTCTACGGAACTGGCGAGGGACTCCCCCCGTTCCCCATCGTTGCCGACAATCTCGACGGTTTGATTGCCGACCGTCCCAGCTCTCAAAACAGCGTGGTTTCGATCACGCTGGGAGCGGTAGCGGCCGAGGTGCTCTATGCCGGATCGAGTCCGGGCTTAGTCGTGGGAATCATGCAACTCACGGTAAAAATCCCCACATCGGTTGTACCCGGCAAAGCCGTTCCGGTGGGAATCCGCATAGGGAATCTAACCAGTCCAGCAGGACCGACGCTGAACATCAAATAGCCGGTTTCCCAAACTCTACGAGATGGGTTCGATTTCGCGCAGTTGCCACGCCAGACGGCGGCGATCTGGGCCGAGCCCCTGTTCTGCAGGCACAACATATTTCTCGGCTTCGATCCGCAAAACCGAGGCTCTGCCGACCGTCAACGGAACAGGGATACTGAATTCACCAAACGCCGGGCACCCCGTCGCGGCGAGTTTACCGTCAACGAAGACGCGAAGTTTCTGGTCCTCGAGCGGAGCCGCCCAGCCTGGTAGCGCTCCATGAATCACAGCCGACCGAGTACTCTCGGGCAGCATCCAATGGAGCCGATTTGCCACCCACTGGTCCGCATAAAGACCCTGCGACCGGAAGTAGACATCATCGATCTTAGCCCGGCAGACGTGCACAAAGCGTTTAGCGATGTAGGCACCCAACGGGCCTGGAAGGAACTTCTGAATCCGGGCGGACCAGACCTTGTCGTAGGTATCGAGTCCGTAGAACCACCAGCCGGGCGGGCGTTTCTGCCCGCTCTGTTTTTCGAGGAGGGCGGCAAGTTCCCGGAATCGCTTCTGCCCGCCAGCGAAGGACTTGGCTGCTTCGTACTCCCGGAGGCACCCAAACGTCTCAGGCACGTAGGCGAGGCCATACCGCTTCCCCAGTCGAACCAAGATGTCCCAGTCCATTCCGAAATGGAGCGATTCATCCGCCCAGCCGATGGCTTCGACGCATTCTCGCCGAAAAAACACAGACTGCTGCAAGATATAGTCCAGTACAAAGGTCAGTTTCCAAAGGTTAAAGGGTTCCGTATAGGGAAACTGTTGCCGGACTTTCCCGTCGTAATCAATCTGAAAGCCCTCGCCGTAAATTGCCCCCGCGCCAGGATTGGCGACGCATCCGGCCACGCCCTTGCTGATGGCACCCGGCAGATAGACGTCGTCCGAGTTCAACCACGCAACAATGCTCCCTTTCGCCGCCTGAAAGCCCTTATTGATGGCGTGGGTCTGGCCTCGATCCTTCTCTGAAATAAAAGTTAAACGGCTACCATATTCCTTCGCGACAGAGGCGGTGCTGTCGGTCGAACCTCCGTCCATGATCACGTACTCAACGTTCGGGTAGTCCTGACTCAAAACGCTTTCGATAGTAGCCCGAATGAAGTGACCTTGGTTAAAAGAAGGCGTTACGATTGTAACGAGAGGTTTGCTCACACCCTCGATCCCGTCGTTTGGAACTGGACCGTATCAACCACGCAGCCAAGTTGCCGATAGTCGCCGTTGGCCTTAGGTCGCCAGGTTCGGCTCGTTTCGAAAGTCATCTGGCACACCTTTCCCGAGACTCCAGGAGGAACCGCGGCCACAAAAGAGTATTCACCAGAGGCTGCGAGTTCCTCTCGGTGAACCACTTTACCTTGCAGTTTAACGGTCAGCGAGATCGGACCAATTGGTGCCCAGTGCTTGCCGGAGACCGCTAAGCTTGTCGCCTCGGCAGGAATCGACTGGTCCGATTGCCAAACTTCAGAAATCCAACCGTCCTCCCATCGCCCCGTGAATTTTTTCCCAAATCCTGTCATCTCCTGCCACTCGGCGAAGTAGCGTTTCCTCTGCCCTGGGTTGTGATACATCCCTAGGGCTAGGCTGAGGGCATAAGAGGACAGTGTCGGCTTGGAACGATCAAAGTACTGGTCTTTCTTATCGAGCAGGTAGCATGCGTAGCCATTGACCCACTCATACGGCGCATATTGAAACTGCGTCTTCACCGTACCGAGGATCTCCTGATAGACTTGCCTGCGTTTGGACAATGTTTTATTGTCCATGTGCATCCGGCTGGTGGCGAGGAACTCGTCCACCTTAACCACGCCATACTGCTTTGCGATTCGAATCCAGAGTTCGTAGTCCAGCGCAAAGTGCATGGTAACGTTCATCATCCCGGCATGCCTAAACGCCTCGCGAAGCATGAACGCCGCCGGCTGGCAGATGTAACACTGGTTGTTAAGAGTGCGAAGATCGAAAGGCTGGGTCGGATACGGGGCGATGATCTCGCCGTCCAACTTGACGTGATACGCCTCGCCGTAGATCATACCGACCCCGGGATTGGCTCTAAAGTGTTTCGCCATCGTACTCAGCGCGCCCGGCAAAAAGGTGTCGTCCGAATTGAGGAACGTAAAGATCTCGCCGGTCGTCGCGTGGTAACCCTTGTTGACCGCATCAGCTTGACCACGGTCTTTCTCGGAGCACCAGCGTAGCCGGTCGCCATACTTTTGGAGGATCTCGACAGATCCATCCTTCGAACCCGCATCCATCACGACGTAGTCGACGTGTGGATAGTCCTGCGACAGAACACTCTGGATTGTCTCTTCCAGAAAGTGCGCCATATTGTAAGTCGGGGTAACAATGCCAATCACCGGCCAGGACTCAACGCTAATTCGGGAGGGCCTGGTGTAGGCGGCGCTTGTGATGTGGTCGAACGATCTCTCGGTCAACTCGATGGCCCGTTCCCACGAGAATAGCTTCAGTCGCTCGCGCCCCTTGGCGATGAGTTCCTGTCGCAGTCCCGCATCGTCATAGATGCGGCGCATCCCCTCGGCGATACTGGACGGCACGAGTGGATCGACAAGCACCGCGGCGTCCCCGGCCACTTCCACGCAACTTCCCGAATTGGACGTAATCGCGGGAGTATTGCAGTAAAAGGCCTCCAGCAGCGGAATCCCGAATCCCTCGAACTTGGTTGCGAAGACAAGCGCCAGCGCGTGCTGATAGATCTCCGGAATCAATTTCTTGTCGACGTAGCCGATCATCCGCACGGCGTTTTTCAGACCCAGCCGGACAATCTCCTTTTCCACCCGACTGAACTCGGCCGGCGAACCGCTCAGGACCAACGAAACGTCCGTCATGCCGCCGTCTATGGCCTGGCGCAACCCCTGAAGCACGTTGGCATGGTTCTTATGCGGCCAGAAGTTCGCCGGGAAAAAGAAGTATTTTTCCGGCAGGTTTAAGGCCTTCCACGCTTCGGTTGGCTTAGTCGGCAGCGGCACCTTGAACTCGACGTCAGCGTCAAGGTGGATTACGTGAACTTTTTCGGGCGCAATGCGGAAGCGTTCCACAATGGTCGATTTGGCGTGTTCGCTGAGCGTGAAAACTACGTCGCTGTTCAAGGCGGTAGGCCCATACGTTTGCCGACGCCACTGCAGGACCCCTGGGTCGAAAAACTCCGGGAAAAACTCGTGTTGCACATCCGGCATCATTACAGCGGAGGGCCGGGAGACGACGAGCGGCTCTAGAACGAGTAGCGGACAGAAGAACAAGTCGTAACTGCCAGTCCGGATCCCCGCCTCGATGGTCTGAAGGCCACTTTCGTGTGAAATACCGATAATTTCGGCAGTTGGGGCGAACTCGCGAACGTGTTCGACCTCTTCTTCATGGACCCAGATCAGGATCTGGTGGTGACTGAGACCTCGCAACACGTTGCGGAGGTAATTCTCCATGCCACCAATCTTGCCCTTGTAGTATTGGCGCAAATTGACAGCGATCTTCATAGGAGCGGACGAGTGGACGCAAAGCGGAACTAGAACATTCGGAGTAAACGGCGGAAAATTGACTGTACCAGAGTCTCGGTCTGTATCGCAAGAATTTGCTCTGCAAGGGCGCGTTCGCTGAGTTGCAGTTCTTGTGTCGCCCGCAAGTATCGGTCCCGCTCCGACAACACCAGACTGGATCGCAATTGCGCTTCGGCCACCTGCCGCTCGGCGTCTAAACGGGCAGTTCGCTCCTTCGCTTGATCGCTCCGAAGCTCCTCAATGGCCAGTCGCCAATGTTCTCGTTCCGCCGTTTGAAGGGCGCGCGCGTGGTTCGCATCTTCGGCGATCTTGTCTAAATCCGACCGCATTGCCGCGTTGGCTACCACTTGGCGGTTGAGGATGGCCGTCGTTGCCTCGAGGGCGGCTAAGCGTTCCGCGGCGGCGGACTCAAACAGAACCAACCTTTCGAACTGCTCTTGATTGGCCTGGTTGGCAGCAGCCAGCATGCGACTGATTTCTTGAAGAGCCGTGAGTCGTTCTTCAGCCGCCTGCTCAGCGACCGTCGCCCTCTGTGTGGCGAGCGTCAGGTCGCCCGACAATATGGCTATCTTATGGCGGGCGGCTTCCGAATTTGCTTGCTCAGCGGCAAGCAGGCGGTTGAC
>JANODS010001549.1:0-3428 GCA_031412835.1 Acidobacteriota bacterium
CTCTGGTCCGCGGGCTGTCGCTCCGACGCTGAAACGCGTCGGCTAACGTCACTCTGAACGACCCTTTACGTGCCGGGCGAGTTCCAGCCCATATTTGGCTCGAAGCACCCGGAAATCGAACTCCTCCGCGCGTGTTTCCGGAAACTGCAAGCGGATCCCGGCGCGCCGCGGGTCATCGGTCACCGCGATCATCTCCATGCACATCGCCACCCGTGCGGCGGGCGTCATTCCGGCGATCGCCGCTTCGTAAACGCGTTGGGCTTCATCCGTCGTATAGGTGATAATTGAACCGACTCCGCGCCGACCGAAGAAGAGAAACGGAGCCGAGCCGAACGCTCCCGGCGCAACGGCAAAAAAAGCAAGGGCCCGGTCTCGAACGACGGCAAATACCTTTGCTCCATGAACGCGATTGCCACCGGCGAACATGTCGAATTGCACAAAGAGGATTTACCAACATTTTTCACCTTGATGACCACGGATGATCGGCAGGTCTATGTCCGCTCTCACCAAAGTCACATGCGAAAGTTCAGGCCGGATTCCGAACTCGAACTCGGTCTACTCCGCCGCATAGTCTGCGCCTTGTTCCAAATATGATCGTTTCACGAGCTTATACGCGGAAGCTTTGCCGCGAGACCTCGACCAAGTTCTGCGCGAATATCCGACACTACCCAGCTCTGTCCTCCCGCTCTATGTCGTTAACATGTTGAATAACAACGAACTTATGAGCAAAATGGCCCCGGAGTACGATCTCGGCGATTGGATCGACCGCTACGGCTTCGGCGACCTTCCCAAGGCGGCCTGACCCCGGTCCGCGGAGCCGTCTCCCCCGAGAATTGGTGATCCTTCCAGGCGCTCGCGGCCGAGGCAAAACAACCGGTACACCCGACGTGTGTCAGTACCGAGCCATTTCGCCCCAAATGTTTTTCGTCCGCCCCACCGGGACGGCTATTCTGAAACCATGAAACTGTCTGTCGCCCTCCTCTTGGCCTCCTCCGCCGGCGCGCAAGTGTTCCCCGGCCTCTCGCTTCCCCCCAGTGGTGCCAACCAAAAAGCTTCCGTAACTCAGTCCATCGGCCCCGTCCAAATCTCCATCGAGTACTCCTCCCCCGCCGTCAAGAACCGCCGCGGTCAGATATGGGGCAAGCTCGTCCCCTATGGTCTCACCGACCTCGGCTTCGGCCTGCGTACCCCCGCCCCCTGGCGCGCCGGAGCCAATGAAAATACCGTCTTCGCCGTCTCCCATCCCGTCACCATCAATGGGCAACCCCTCCCCGCCGGCCGCTACGGCCTCCACATGATCGCCGATCCCACCGAATGGACCCTCATCTTCTCGAACAACTCGACCGCCTGGGGCAGCTTCTTCTACCAGCCCTCCGAAGATGCCCTCCGCGTCACCGTCAAACCCTCCAAACATGAGTTCCGCGAGTACCTAACCTACGAGTTCCCCGTCCGCAAGCCCACCGAAGCAGTCGCCGAAATGCAGTGGGAAGACCTCGCCGTCGCCTGGACCATCGCCGTCCCCAACGTCAACGAAGTCTACCTCTCCAAAATCCGCGGCGAGCTCCAAAACGTTCCCGGCTTCAACTGGGCCGCCTACGTCCCGGCCATCCAGTTCTGCCTCGATACCAACTCCAACCTCCCTGAAGCCCTGCGCTGGGCCGAAATCGCCACCACGCCCTCCTTCGTCGGACAGCCCAACTTCGCCACCCTCTCGGTCAAAGCGGAGGTTCTCAAACGTCTCGGTCGCACCGAAGAATCGAAGACAACCCGCCTCGCCGCTCTCAACCATCCCTCCGCCTCCGCCCCGCAAGTTCACCAATACGGCCGCCAACTCCTCGCCGACAAGCAACCAGCCGAAGCCCTCGCCGTCTTTGAACTCAACCACAAACGCCACGGCGACGTCTGGCCCGTCCACCTTGGCCTCGCCCGCGCCCACGCCGCTCTCGGCAACAAAGCCAAGGCCCTCGAACACGCCAAAATCGCTCTCCCCCAAGCCCCAGACCCCCTCAACAAGAAAGGAGTCGAAGACCTCATCGCCTCCGTGCAGTAACCTAACAGAATGTCCGTTCTTCTCCTCGCTTTCCTCCAGACCTTCTTCAGCGTCCCCGGCGTCGATGCCCCCGAGCTCGCCGCCTGGGGCACCCACCAAATCGGCGTCCGCTCGATCGACCTCAAACACTCCGCCCAACCCGACGTCCTCAACTTCAACAAGGATTCGAACCAAGCCCCCCTCTACGACCGCCCCCTCAAAATCGAACTCTGGTATCCCGCCCTCATCCCCGCCGGCACCGAAGCCCGCACCCAATACGAAAGCACCCTCCCCGGCCGCAACCCCAAACCCTTCACGATCGATGGCAAAGCCCTCCGCAACGCCGCGCCCTTGCCTAACCAGCGCTTCCCCCTCGTCATCGTCTCCCATGGCTACCCCGGCTCCCGCACCTTCCTCACCTACCTCACCGAAAACCTCGCCTCCAAAGGCTACGTCGTCGCCGCTATCGACCATACCGACTCCGTCTTCGGTGCCGTCAAGCCCTTCGCCTCCACGCTCGTCAACCGCTCCCCCGACCAGCTCTTTACCATCGCCTCCCTAGCCGCTTCCGAATCGAACATCGACCCCACCCGCGTCGCCATCATCGGCTACTCCATGGGCGGCTACGGTGCCCTCATCAGCGCCGGAGCCGCGCCCAGCCCCAACTCCTCCCTCGCCAAAATGCTCCCCACCAGCCTCCTCCCCGCCGCCGGCAAACTCCCGGCCAATGTCCGCGCCATCGTCGCCCTTGCCCCCTGGGGCGCCCAGCCCCCGAACAACACTTGGGACCCCGCCGCCTTCGCTAATATCCGCGTCCCCTCCCTCTTCATCGTCGGGGACAAGGACGACATCTCCGGCTACGAGCAGGGTGTCAAGAAGGCGTTCGACCAGTCCGTCAACTCCCACCGCTGCCTCCTCGTCTACGAGAACGCCCGCCTCAACGTCGGCGGCATCCCGCCCCCCGCCCTCCCCCTCGACTTCCAAACCAAGGAGAGCTTCGATGAACCCGTTTGGCGCAAAGACCGCCTCAACGCCATCAACCAGCACTTCATCTCCGCCTTCCTCGATCTCCATCTCAAAGCCGACGAATCCCGCCGCCCTTACCTCGATGGCTCCCTCAAAGGCTTCCAAAAGCGTTGGATGATCGGCCTCCAGCAGAAGTGCATCGCCCCCGCAATGTGATAGATTCCGCCTATGCCTTCTCTCACCCGCCGAGCCATGTTGTTCGCCGCCGCAGCCACCTCCCTGGCTCAGAAGTACGTTCCCAAGCAAAGTGATCGCCCCGAAACGCCCACCGGTGACGAGCCCGGCTTCGTCCCTCTCTTCGACGGCAAGACCCTCACCGGCTGGGAAGGCGACCCCAAATACTGGCGCATGGAAGCCGGCGTCCTCGTCGGTG
>JANODS010001550.1:0-3040 GCA_031412835.1 Acidobacteriota bacterium
CCACGGAAGACCAACCCAGACCAATCGGGGAGCTTGACAGCGCATTAAGTAAGACGCTAACTTGCTTCCATGAAGACTGTCGTCTCGTCGAAGGGTCAAATCGTGTTACCCGCGGAATTCCGCCAGATGGACGAAGTCGAGCAAGGCCAGGAGTTCGACGCCGTGCGCCTCGACCGAGGCGACTATCGCCTGGTCCGCCGGGCTACGCCGCGGAACGACGGTGCAACCGACTGGCTACTCGCCTGTCCCCGAAAAGATTTTTTCGTGCCGATTAACTCTGACTCCACCGACACGCTCTGAACTGCTTGGTCGACGCGAACGTCTTCAGCGAACCGACGAAACCACCCCCCAGCCGCAGGTCCTGGCTTGGCTTCGCGCCCACGAGCGAAGCATTGTCGGCGATCCCATCATTCTCGGAGAATTGCGGTTCGGAATTCTGATCCTGCCCATCGGCAAAAAGCGAGCCGCATTGGAGCAATGGTCCGATTCGGGAATTCACCGTATCCGCACGACGAACCCCAGCCTTCCATCGTCCCCCGCCGTGTGCTGACTTATAAGGGTGAAACAACCCCGTCGCACCCGTCAGGAACTCCTCGTTTTCGCCCAGAAATTCGCCAACAGCGGCCAATCCCGCGCCGTCTACGCCGCCACCCTCGGCATCGCCGTCCACACCCTCGATCACTATCGACGCCAAGTCCGCCCTCGCCAACCGCAGCTCCTTGAAGTCGATTGGCAACCCTCCTCTCTCCCTCCGGCTTGCGACTGTGCCATTGTCCTGCGCAACGGTCGCCGCATCGAACTCTCTGCCGCCTGTCTGGCCCATCTCGCCGGCCCCGGAGATCTCCTCCAGAAGCTCCTCTCCGCTGCCGATCCCCACTAACTCATGTTTGGCCTCTCAACTGCCACCCGCGTCTTCGTCGCCGTCGATCCCATCGACATGCGCAAAGGTTTCGACGGTCTCTTCGGACTCGTCCGTGACTCCCTCGGCGAAGACCCACTCAGCGGACACCTCTTCCTGTTCACCAATCGCCAACAGACTCGCTTGAAGCTCCTGGTCTTTGATGGAAGCGGTCTTTGGGTTTGCGCCAAAAGACTGGAGAAAGGCCGCTTCGCCTGGCCCGTCACCCATCCCGGCCAATCCCGCATCACGCTGCGTCCCGGTGAACTCGCCCTTCTGTTGAACGGAATCGACCTGATTCAAGTTAAGGCGCGGCCCTGGTTTCGCGGCCTCGCCGCCACCTCAAATAATCAAGAAAGAAGTGGCCAATAGTTACTAAGTCGGATATACTGTAAGTGGCTTCGCAATGGCTACTTCTCTCCCCCAAGCCGCCCCTGAGTTAGCTGCCTTAGTAGCCCAACTGGCTCAGGAGAAAGCCAAGCGCCAGTGGGCCGAATTGCGGGTGACGCAGTTGGAAGAAATGCTGCGCTTGCTCCGGCTCAAGAAGTACGGCCCGCAGAGCGAGAGCCTAGCCGATGTTTATTTGCCGCTGTTTGATGAGGAACCCGGCGTCTCCCTCGACGAAGTTGCGGCCGAAGCCAGCCGTCCCCCCTTAGAGGAGACGCCGCCACGCAAAAAGAAGAAGCATCCTGGCCGACAGTCGCTGCCCGCCGATCTGCCGCGCGTCGAACGAATCGTCGCTTGCTCGGCGGCAGAGTGCCAATGCGGGCAGTGCGGGGCCGAAACGGTCCTCATCGGCTACGAAGAGAGTGAGCGGCTGGATGTTGAGCCGGCCAAGCTGTTTGTGACCGTGACGCGCCGCGAGAAACGGGCCTGCCGGAACTGCAAAAAGGGGGGCGTCGTGACGGCCCCGGTGCCCGCCCCGATCATCGAGAAGGGTTTGGCGAGTGATCGAGTCGTAATCGATGCGGTAATTGCCAAGTACTGTGACCACCTTCCACTGTATCGGCAGAGTGCGATGTGGTTGCGCGACGCGGGCGTCGAGATCAGTCGAGTGACCATGAGCGGGTGGATGATGCGAGTGGGTGACTTACTCGCTCCGATTGTCTCGGCGATGCGGCGAGAAATATTACAAGGGAGTTACATCCAAGCGGATGAGACGACGGTGCCGGTGCAACGGCCGGGGGAGAGAAAGGGCAAAAACCATCAGGCCTACTTATGGCAGTTTGGGAGTCCGGGCAGCTATGGGGGGCGGGAGGGTCCGGTGGTCTTTAGGTTTGCGTTAGGGCGAAGCGGTGAGGTTCCGCGCGGGTTTCTAGGCGATTATCGGGGCATATTGCAAACTGACGGTTACGCGGGGTACAACCACGTTGGCGAGGTGGGTATGGTGCATGCGGGTTGTTGGTCGCATGCGCGCCGGTACTTTATTGATGCGTTGAAGGTGCATCCGGGCGATGGGCTGGCGGCGGAGTTTGTGCGTCGGATCGACGAGCTATTTGCCGTTGACCGGGGGGCGCGGGCGGGTGGGTTATCGCAGTCGGAGCGGGCGGAGCTGCGCGGGGAGAAATCAGCGAAGATCGTAGGGGCATTGCGGGAGCGTTTGGAGGCGGAGCGCCATCGGGTGTTGCCGAAGAGTAAGTCGGCGGAGGGGATTCAGTATGCGTTGGGGCAGTGGGGGCGTTTGACGAAATTCTTGGAGTATCCTGAGCTAGAGTTATCGAATAACTTGGCGGAGAATTCGATGCGACCGGCAGTGTTGGGGAGAAAGAACTGGATCCACGTAGGGAGCGTGGAGGCGGGCCCGAGGGTGGCGGCGATCTTGTCGGTGGTGGAGAGTTGCCGGAGGATGGGGATTCCGGTGCGGCAGTATCTGCTTAGCGTGCTGCCGGGGATGGGCGACCGGAAGGTGAGCGAGACTGCGGATCTGACCCCAACAGCTTGGTGGCGACGGCAGCAGGCCTAGCGGAAATCCAGAAACTTCGCAAGGCTGGGGATGGTCGACCGCTTACCGCAAAGTAGATCCCAGCGGCAAGATCACCACTTACGCTGGCACCGGTACCGCGGGTGCCGGCGGCGATGGCGGCCCAGCCACCGCCGCCCAATTTACGTTCCCGTTCGGAATGACTGTCGATTCCATCGGCA
>JANODS010001551.1:0-4167 GCA_031412835.1 Acidobacteriota bacterium
GCTTCGCCAGGCCTTTTGTCGCGTTGGTTGACGCTGGTGTTATCAGCCTTGGGCCTGGGTTCGTTCGACTGCGCCAGGACGCCGCCCGCACCCATGGCTAGCAGGACTGAAAGGGCTATTTGGAAGTGATTTAGCTGCATACAGAGATCGTTTGCACGTGAAGGACCAATCGCCTATTGGCCCATTTGTGGGTGTTTTGAGAGAGTTTGGTGACCACAGGCGGTCAGTTGACGGTTAGACGGGTCATCGCATAGACTTGGGCTCGATGATTACCCGTAGACTGTTCTTGAGCGCATTGGCGACCGGGCCGCGGAAGCCGAATTTTGTGATTCTTCTCGCGGACGATATGGGGTACGGGGATATCGGGTGCTACGGATCGAAGGACGTGCCGACGCCGCATCTTGACGCTTTGGCCCGGGGCGGGACTCGATTTACGGATGGGTACGTTTCGTGCGCAGTGTGTAGTCCGTCGCGGGCGGCGCTGCTGACGGGGCGGTATCAGCATCGTTTCGGGCATGAGTTTAACTCGGGGACGGTGGAGCGGGAGGCACTAATCGGATTTGGGTTGCCGAAGGGGGTGAAGATTGCGCCGGAATATCTGCGGGCGGCGGGGTATCGGAGTATGGCGGTGGGGAAGTGGCACCTGGGAGTCAGGCAGGGCTTTCATCCGTTGGAGCGGGGGTTTGACGAGTTTTATGGTTTTTTGACGGGAGGGAACAATTTTGTGACGGCGCGGACTCCGGGGGCGACGTCGAAGGTGACCGAGCGGGATGCACCTATTTGGCGGGGGAGGACGGAGGTGGCAGAGGACCGATATTTGACGGACGCTTTCGCGGACGAGGCGGTGCAGTTTATCGAACGGAATAAGCGTAACCCGTTTTTCTTGTATTTTGCTCCGAACGCGATTCATGGGCCCCTGCAGGCGTTAGATAAGTATGTCGACCGGGTGGCGGAGATTCCGAATAAGAAGCAGCGGTTGCTGGCGGCGATGACGGTGGCGCTGGATGATGGGGTGGGGCGGATGGTGAGTAAGTTGCGGGAGTTGGGGTTGGAGCGAGATACGATGATCGTGTTTCTGAGTGACAATGGTTGCCCCGAGGAGTTGGGGGCGGGGACGAACGGGCCGTTGAACGGGGAGAAGACGACTTACTATGAGGGCGGGATTCGGGTTCCGTTCATGCTGCATTGGCCAGGGAGGGTGCCGGCGGGGAAGACGTATCGGGAAATGGTGGTTTCGCGGGATTTGTTGCCGACGATGCTGGCGGCGGCGGGGGTGAAGGGACCGGCCATGGATGGGGTGGATCTGTTGCCGTATTTGAACAAAGGGGGGCGGCCGCACGAGGCGTTGTTCTGGCGGGCCGGGAAGGCACGGGCAGTTCGAAAAGGTAAGTGGAAGTTGCTTGAGTTTGGCGATGAACTGCTCGGTTTGTATGACTTGGCGGCGGACATTGGGGAGACGCGGGACGTGAGCGGGTCGAATCCAGGGGTGGTGAAGGAGTTGCGGGCGGCATGGGCGGGTTGGAGCGGTCAGATGCAGCCGGCTGCTTGGCCGCCGCGAAACCGGGAGATTACGGTGAACGGGAAAAAGTTGAACTGGGAGTTGTAAGACAGGTCACTTGCGAAGCGTAGGATATTCGATGCCAAGTTGTTCGAGGTAGGTTCCGAACTTGTCGGGGTTGTAGTAAGTCTCTTTCATGCGGGGGCGGTACTCCTCCATGATTCGCTTGTTGAGCCAGAGGGCGGGCTGGTCGTCCGGGCGCAGGAAGGTTTGGTATTTCGTGTCCTTCGTCTGCACATTTTTGAAGTAATCCCAAGCGGCGGTGACTAACTCGGGTTTGGTGATGAGGTCGAGCAGAGTCATGGCCTGGGCCTTTGCTCCGGCGACGACGCCTTTGTGGGCGATGGGGGTGGCCATGGCGATGGCGTTGGCCCAACTGTGACCGGGGCCGGCTTGGATGTTGGCGGGGTAGCGGAGGGTAACGGTCGGCACGTTCCAGGAGATGTCGCCAATGTCGTCGGAACCGCCTCCGGTGGGGCCGATTTCGCGGTTCGAACCGTCATTGCCGGCGGCGCGGGGAAGGCGGAGTTCGGTGACTTGGTCGTTAAGGCCAGTGACGGGGACCTTAAGTTCCTTCTGAAGGGAGACGGCGAAGTTTTTGTCAATTTCGGACCATTGGGGGTAGCCCACCTTCTTGATGTTGGCGTGCATGGCTTCGGCGATGGGCTTCGAGAAGTGCCCGGCCCAGGCGGTGCCGAGGACTCGGGAGGTGAAGGTCGTATTGGTCATGAGCGCGGCTCCCTGGGCCATCTGGTCGCCGATCTTCCAGAGGTCCATGACGTGCTCGTAGTCGGCTTCTCGGAAGAAGTACCAGACGGAAGCGTTTTGGGGGACGACGTTGGGCTGGTCGCCGCCGTTCGAGATGACGTAGTGGGAGCGCTGGGCGAGGCGGAGATGCTCGCGGCGGAAGTTCCAGCCGACGTTCATGAGTTCGACGGCGTCGAGGGCGGAGCGGCCGCGCCAGGGGGCACCGGCGGCGTGGGCGGATTCACCTTTGAATTGATACTCGACCGAGACCATGCCGTTTTGGCCGCCGGGTCCGGCGGAGACGTTGAAGTCCGACGAGACGTGGGCGAAGAGGACGGCGTCGACATCCTTAAACACACCGGCACGGACGTAGTAGGCTTTGGTGCCGAGCTGTTCTTCGCCGACGCCGGGCCAGAGTTTGATGGTTCCGGGGAGTTTTTCGCGCTCCATGATTTCCTTGACGGCGAGGGCGGCGACGATGTTCATGGGCATGCCGGAGTTGTGGCCTTCGCCGTGGCCGGGGGCGCCGTCGAGCATGGGGACGCGGTAAGCGACGCCGGGTTTTTGGGAGGCCTGGGGGATGCAATCGATGTCGGAGCCGAGGGCGATGACGGGCTTGCCGGAGCCCCAGGTGGCCATCCAGGCGGTGGGGATGCCGGCGATGCCGCGTTCGATTTTGAAGCCTTCTTTTTCGAGGATGGCGGTGAGGTATTTGGAGGTTTCGAACTCCTGGAAGCCGAGTTCGGCGAAGGAGAAGACGGAATCGACCATGACTTGAGACTGCTTCGCCATGCGGTCGATGCGGCCGGCGAGGTCGGCTTTGATGGCGGCTTCGCGTTCGGGGGAGATTTTAGTTTGGCCGCAGACAAGGCTGGCTGAGAGGAGGAGTAAAAGTAGGGTGTTGGTCATAAATTTGGACTAGTTCAAGTCGGCGTGGATTTCGGCGGCGAAGGCCTTGAGGCGGGCGGCGAGTTTGGCGACGAGGTCGGGGTTTTGGGGGGCTACGTTGTAGCGTTCGGCGGGATCGCGGTCCAGGTGGAACAGTTCGGGGGGAGTTTGTTTGCCTTGGCGGTATTTCCAGGGGCCTTGGCGGACGGCTTCGAGGACTTTGCCGAGGTGGTAGAAGTATTCCTGGCGGGGGGAGGGTTGGCCGTCGCGGAGGTGGGGGAGGAGGGATTTGCCGTCGTAGACGCGGTCGGTGGGGATGGGGATTTGGGCGGCGTCGAGGAGGGTGGGGAGGAGGTCGAGGGTGGAGGCGAGGTCTTGCGAGACTTGGCCGGGGCGGACGACGCCGGGCCAGCGGATGATGCCGGGGACGCGGGGACCACCTTCGTAACTGGTACCTTTGGCACCGCGGAGGAGGCCTTGGGAGCCGGTGTGCCAGGGTTCGACGCCTTCGGCGAGCATGCGGGGTGGGAGATCGTGCCAGGGGCCGTTGTCGCTGGCGAAGATGACCATGGTGGACTGGTCGAGGCCTTCGTCCTTGAGCGTGCGGAGGATTTCGCCGACGGACCAATCGATGGTTTCGATGACGTCGCCGTAGTGGCCGGCACGGGAGCGGCCTTGGCGATCCTTCGGGACGCTGACCGGGAGATGGGGCATGGCGAAGGGGACGTAGAGGAAGAAGGGGCTGGCTTTGGAGGCTTTGATGAATTTGATGGCTTCGGCGGTGTAGCGGGGGGTGAGATTGGATTGGTCGGTGACGCGTTCGAGCATTTCGGCGTTGCGGTAGAGGTGGAGGGGGCGGTCGGTTTTGACCCAGGGGGGGATCATGTCGTTGGAGTAGGGGAGGCCGAACCAGGCGTCGAAGCCGCGGGAGGTGGGGAGGAAGGGGGCGGGGAGGGGCGTGGGGGCGGGGGGGT
>JANODS010001552.1:0-1285 GCA_031412835.1 Acidobacteriota bacterium
AAAGGCGTTTGGTCTATCACCGTTCCCTCCCTCCCGCCCAGCGTCTACATCTACTCCTTCACCGTCGACGGACTCACCATCGCCGATCCCGTCAACCCCCGCATGAAGCTCCGCGCCAGCACCTCCGCCAGCCTCGTCGAAGTCCCCTCCGAAACCCCCACCCTCTGGCAGCCCCGCGACGTTCCCCACGGCGCGGTCGAAATCAACTGGCAACACGCCAAAGCCATCAACAACGAACCCCGAGCGTTCTGGGTCTATACCCCCCCGGGGTATGCGCAATCGAAAAAGAAGTACCCCGTTCTCTATCTCTTCCACGGCTCCAACGACACCGCCGGCGGCTGGGTCCTCGCCGGTCATGCCAACTTCATCCTCGACAATCTCCTGGCCGAAAACAAAGCCGTCCCCATGATCATCGTCATGCCCTTCGGCCACGCCGTCCCCTTCGGCTCCCCCCGCGACGTACAAGCCAAGAACACCCAACTCTTCGAAGACTACGTGCTCAAAGATGTGATGTCTACCGTCGAAGCCAAATACCGCGTCACCAAAGCCCGCGCCATCGCCGGCCTCTCCATGGGCGGCGGCCAGGCCCTCCACATCGGCTTCCGCCACCCCGAAATGTTCTCGGCCCTCGGAGCCTTCAGCGCCGCCGTCCCCGAAAATTCCGCCGCCCTCCTCGCGAAGGCACCCCCCAAACTCTTCTGGTTCGCCTGCGGTCGCCAAGATTTCCTCCTCGAACGCAATCGCAATTTCGACAAGCTACTCACCGAACGCAAAATCAATCACGTCTACCGCGAAACTGAAGGCCCCCATACTTACAGCGTCTGGCGCCAATATCTAGCCGAGTTCGCCCCCCAGCTCTTTCGCTAGCGAACTGGTGGTCCTCCATCAGTAAGGTGGTGCAATTCCACCACCTTGCTCCCGTTCATTCCCTTTATTTACAACAACTTAGCCTTCGGCCTTGGAATTGCTATCTATCGTATCGAGGTACACTTCCATGAAAACCATCTTCTTTGGCCTTATCCTCGGGCTCGCACTCCAAGCCCAGCCCTACGGCGGATTCGGTCGCGATCAAAGCTTCGGGCGCGACAACTTCTCCGCCCGCATCGTGCGCGGCGAGCGGTCCGGCTTGCTCACCCCCCGCGAGTCCAGCCGCCTCTGGGATATGGAGCGCAATCTTCGCCGCGAGATCGACCGCTCTTCGCGTTTCGGCCTCTCCGGCCGCGAGCGCGACCGCATCGCGCGGCTCTCCTCGCAACTCGATTTCGAAATCGAACGCCAAATGCGC
>JANODS010001553.1:0-4973 GCA_031412835.1 Acidobacteriota bacterium
CGTCTGGAACACCTGCATGTTGTTCTTCCAGGCCACCCTCCTCGGCGGCTATACCTACGCCCACCTGCTCTTCGAACGCCTCCCAGCCAAGCGTCAAGCCCAGGTCCACATCGGCCTTCTCTTCGTCAGCCTCCTCGCCTTGCCTATCCTCCCCAACGCCTCCTGGAAGCCCAGCGGCGATGAAAACCCCGCCGTCCTTATCCTCGGCCTCCTCGCCGTCTCCATCGGCCTGCCCTACTTCCTGCTCTCCACCACCGGCCCCCTGCTCCAGGCCTGGTACTCCCGCAACAACGCCGGCGCCGTCCCCTACCGCCTCTTCGCCCTCTCCAACGTCGCCTCCCTCCTTGCCCTCATCTCCTACCCCGTATTCGTTGAACCCCGGCTCAACGTCGAAACCCAAGCCTGGGTCTGGTCCGGTGCCTTCGCCGCCTTCGTCGTCCTCTGCGCCACCGTCGCCTGGCGCTCCCGCGGCGGAGAGCATTTCGTCGCCGAAGCTGAAGCCGCCCCCGCCCCGCCCGCCTTCCGGCTCCGCCTCCTCTGGATCGGTCTCGCCGCCGTCCCCTCCATCCTCCTCCTTACCGTCACCACCCATCTCACCCAAGACGTCGCCGCCATCCCGTTCCTCTGGATTCTGCCCCTCGTCCTCTACCTCCTCACCTTCATCCTCTGCTTCGAAACCGACAAGCTCTACTGGCGCTGGGTCTACGTCGCCCTCGCCGTCGCCTCCCTCGGCATGGTCGGCTGGTTCCAGGCCGAAGGCGCTCCCGAACTCTCTCTCCGCAACAGCATCCTCGGCTACGCCGCCGCCATGTTCTTCTGCTCCATGGTCTGCCACGGCGAACTCGCCAGCCTCAAGCCCCACCCCCGCTACCTAACGTCCTTCTACGTCTCCCTCTCCGTCGGGGGTGCCATCGGCGGCCTCTTCGTTGGCTTCCTCGCCCCCAACTACTTTGACGCCTACTACGAGTTCCCCCTCGGCTGGCTCCTCGCCGGTGTACTCGGCTCGATCGCCATCGTCGTTCGCTACAGCGAGTTCTTCAAATCGAAAATGGGTTTCGCCGTCACGGTTGCTCTCGTCGCCGCTCTCGGGGGCTATACCGGCTGGTGGATGCACGTCCAGCAGCGGCATCTGAAAGGCTACCGCGTCGTCCAGCGCAACTTCTACGGCATGCTCCGCATCGAGGACGAAGGCGACTTCAACGACAACACCCGCCTTCGCCAACTCCTCCACGGCGTCATCAATCATGGCCAGCAATACCTCAACCCCATCCGCCGCAAAGAAGCAACCACCTACTACTGCAAAGAATCCGGCGCCGGCCAAGCCATCCTTACCCGCAAAGAAGGCGTCCCCCAGAAAGTCGGCGTCATCGGCCTCGGCTCCGGTACCCTCGCCAGCTACGGTCGCCCCGGCGACAACTATCAAATCTACGAAATTAACCCCCTCGTAATCCATCTCGCCCAAGCCGAATTCAGCTTCGTCCCCGACTCCGCCGCGGAAAAGCAGGTTCACCTCGGCGACGCCCGCCTCACCCTGGAACGCCAAGCCCCCATGGCCTTCGACGTCCTCCTCGTCGATGCCTTCTCCGGCGACTCCGTCCCCGTCCATCTCCTCACCAAAGAAGCCTTCGCCCTCTACTTCCGCCACCTCAAACCCGGCGGCATGCTCGCCGTCCACATCTCAAACAAATACCTGGAACTCGAACCCGTCGTGACCGCCAACTCCGAAGCCATGGGCCTCGCCGCCGTTACCTTCGAAAACGACCGTCCCGACGAGGATGAAGTCTGCTTCGGATCCACTTGGGTCGTCGTCCTCTCAAAAGACGCCCTCCTTCAAAACGCCGACCTCATGAAACTCGGCAAACCGCTCGCTCCCGTCCCCGGTTTCCGCCAGTGGACCGACGGCTTCTCCAACATGTGGTCCATCCTCAAAAAATGACCCCGCCCAAATCTGTTACAATTAGGTTCTCCTAAAGTCATGGCAGATTCCGTAGCGAAGGTGAAAACTCGCCTGCTCCGCATGCGGGCCTGCAACGAGCGTACAACTGGGGACAAGTTCTGCTTGGGCCACCTAAAACGCTGGTATGCTTTCGGAGAAGAAATCACGTCCCAGTTTGGAAAAGATGCCGAGATCTACCGGTGTGAGCGTTGCCACACGGTTTATCTTCCCCATCCAGACGAAACTCCGCGTTCCGGAACTTTAGCCTTTTGAGAGCCAGTTCTTTCCTCCGGCGAACTGCTCTTAGAAAAACCGCATCGGAAAAGGGTGTAAGAATGGCAAACCTTTTCCGATGCGGTCACCCCTTAGGACCAGTTGAAGAAACTGTAGGGGCAATCGGACCGTGCGCCGCTTCGCGATTGGGGCAGAGTGTCCGCTGTGATCACTCCGTTCCCAGCCAGGCCCGCGTCCAATCAAAATCCTGACTGAAAACGCCAAAAGCTCGGCGGTACTTGCGGTCCAGGGAGAGCTCGTCGAAATCTACATAGTTGGGAAAAACACGAAAATCTTGGTTGGTTGGCGAACCGAAAATCACCGAGCCCAGAGGGAAAAAATTCCCTCTGATGCAACTTGCAACAGATCAAAGGAGCGGTTCGAACTTGTTACCGGCTCCCGCAAGCATGCTTACATTCAGCCCACTCGCTTCAATCTTGTAGCCCATTGCCTCAGAGGGCGGGTTCAAAGGTGAACTTCATCAATTCGTGCTAGTACCCAGCAAGTGGGTAGCCAACTCTTTTATTGCACCAAACCATTGAAAATAAATCAAGTGGGCGGAGACGGAAAGTTGTTCTGTGACCAGCATTACCCACCTGTGTGTCACTCCGACACACTCAACATTGCCTCGGTGTGGCACAATCGAAAGCGTGAACCGCCTTTCGCGCCGGTCTATTCTAGCCCTCCCCGCCGTCGCGGCCCTCCGCGCTCAAAACGACGAGGATTTCCAGGTCTACACCGAACACCCGCGACTCTTCCTCCCCGCCCGCCGGCTCCGTCTTCTGCAACGCGAACGCGAACGCACATCCGTCCGCTGGCAGCAGTTTGAGACCCTGGTGGCCGGAAAGGTCGAAATGCCTGAGCCCGGCCTCGCCTGGGGGCTCTACGGCCTACTAGCCAAAAACGAAGAGTTCACGGGCAAGGCCATCGGCTGGGCCCTCAAAGCCACCGACGTCCGCCAAGTCGCCCTCGTCTACGACTGGGCCCAAGCCAGCCTCAAAGAACCCGAATCCATCGCCCTCAAAGCCAAGCTAGCAAAGTTTCTCTCGTCTCCCCCCACCTCCCGCCTCATCTCCGTCATGCGCGACCGCGCATTCGCCGCCGTCATCCTTGGTGGCGACTCCGGCAAACGCGAACTCGAAGCCATCGTCAAAAACTGGTGGCGCTCGGAAATCGCGCCCGCCCTCAAGGCCGGCAAGTTCCGCTACAGCCGTGAAGAAAGCCACGGCCTCTTCGAACTCCTCCACGCCGTCCGCGACAACACCAATATCGATCTCCGCGAGGACGCCGCCAAGTACTTCAAGGAACTCCCGGCATATCACATCCTCAGCTATTACCCCGCCACCTTCCCCGCCCCCGAAAACGAATACCGCATCCCCTTTTACGAAGGGAACGGCGAGCCCGATCTCCGCATCGCCGCCCTCTCCCGCGCCACGGATCTCGCGATGGTCGCCTTCGATACCAACGCCCAGGAAACCCAGTTCGTCCAAGGCTGGCTCATCCACGATCGTTTCCTCATGCGCGGCGCCTTCGGCATCCCCTACGAACTTCTCTGGGCCAACCCCTACCAGCCCGGCCTCAGCTACTACCACCTGCCCCTGGCCATGCACCAGTCCACCGCCGGCCGCCTCGTTCTCCGCAGCAGTTGGGAAGACGACGCCAGTTGGTTCCACTTCGGCGACGGCAAAGTCCAAGTCTTTGAGGAAGGGGCCCGCAAAGATCGCAGCATGAAGTCCCCCGCCCCCATCGACATCGCCGGAACGGTCGTCTATTTCGGCCGAGACAACATGGAGTTCAAAGTCGATAGCGACGAACTCCAGAACATCTACGTCATCGGCCTCGAGCCCAAAACCGCCTACGACGCCGAACTCGACGACCACGAAATCACGGAACACACGACCGACGCCGGCGGCATCCTCAACTTCCAATTCACGAAGGAAGGCGACCGCACCGTCCGCCTCCACAAGCCCTTCCGCTCGAAGTCGTAGTCGTCTGGCCTATTGCCCCTTCTCGATCTCCCGTAGCACGTCCAGCTCCCGCGCAAGCTCCCGCTCTTCCAAAACTCGCATCACAAAGACAGCTCCGATCCAAATCACCACCAGTGACAAAAACGGAATCATTCGCAGGATCATTCCCTGGCTCGCAAGCGGCGCAACAAAGGCTCCGATCGACAGCAGCAACGGCCCGAATACCCACCGCAGAGCCCGGCTGTGGAGGATCCGCCGCCGCTCCAACTCGCGCCGATACGATTCGAGCCCCGTCCGCATGCCCGCCTCATCCCGCATTCCGCGCCGGGCGAAATACAGCCCCGCCACGCTCCAGGCGAACGCGATCCCCGTCGCCACTTGCTGCCCCGTCCCGCCCTTCACGGTCACTACGGCCCACCCCCCAAAACCGGCTACCACCAGCGGCAAGGCCATCCAGCCGAGCAGCGCGTTCCTCGTCTTTGCGCGCAGCTCCCGCGCCCTCTCCCGAACCAGTTCTAATGTGATCGTCGATACCTCCGTTTTTTGTCCTTGCCAAAGTTGCTTAGGGTCATTCTCCATGGCTGCCTCCCGTGTGAAACCGCGCCGCCAGAATCTTCTTGATCCGATGAATCCGCATCGCCACGTTCCCCGGCGACAAGCCCGTCATCTCCCCAATCGAAACCGCGTCCATATCCTCGAGATACGAAACGATCACCTGCCGATCCATCGGCTTCAACTGCTGAATCAGCTCCGACAGCCGTTCCAAATTCCAGCGCTCGTCGTTCGCCTGCTCCCGG
>JANODS010001554.1:0-1604 GCA_031412835.1 Acidobacteriota bacterium
CACGGTTTGGACGAGGTAGCGCATGTAGACTTGGCGGGCGCCGAGGAGGGCGGAGGAGAGTATCATCAGAGCGTTGCCGAGGAGCGGGTTCGGTGCCAGGCTGGATGGTGCTTGGCCGACGGCGAGGATCGCGACCCCGGCTATGGCCAGGGCGAGGCCGGCGACGCGGGTGGGGGTGAGCGGGTCTTCGAGTTGCTTCGCGAAGAAGTGGCCGGTGAGGTTGGCGAAGACGGCGTAGGCGTTGAGGATGACCACGCCATAGGCGGGGGAGGTGAGAGCGGAAGCGGAGTTGAGGAGGCCGATTTGGACGGTGAAAAGGACGCCGAGCCAGAAGAGCGGTCGCCATTCGGCGGGGGTCGGCCAGAAGGTGACGCCGCGATGGCGGGCCCACGCGCCGACGAAGATCACGCCGATGAGCATGCGCCAAAAGGCGCTCCAAAGCGGCGGGACGCTATCGACACCGATGCGGATGGAGACGATGTTGCCGCCCCAAAGGATGGAAATGGCGGTGGCCAGAAGAACGGTAGAGGGTCCGATGGATTCGCGCAATCGTCAGGGCTTCCAGTAGCGGCCGGCGAAGGCGAGAAACGCGGGCCAGTTCGGGCCGGGGGTGTGGCCGCCGCTGTGCTGGCGGAAGGCGATTTCGCCGTCGGTGAGGGCGGTTTCAAGCGCGGGGAATTCGGCGGTGCCTAGACCCTTTTTGCCGAGGAGGCGGTAGACGGGTTCAGCGCCGACGCCGGCGAGGAACATGCCTTTGGCATCGACCCAGCCGTCGCCTTTGTCGCCGGAGCTGATGAAGACGGGGCGGGGGGCGCAGAGGGCGATGAGTTCGTGGGAGTCGACGGGGAGGTCGGCGGCCGTTTTGGGGCCGGCGGATTGGCGGTAGTTGCCGGCCATCCAGTGGTATTCGTTTGGCGCGGCGACGTTTTCGACCTGTTCGCCGTAGAGGCGGCGGTGGAGCTTGACGCCGCCGGCACCGGAGGAGCTTAAGAAGGCGACGGAGAAGCGTTGGTCATAGGCCATGGCGACGACGGCGGCTTTTCCGTAGCGGGAGTGGCCTTCGAGGCCGACGCGGGTTGCGTCGACGGCGGGGTCGGTGGCGAAATAGTCGAGGGCTCGGGAGGCACCCCAGGCCCAGGCGCGGAGGGCACCCCAGGCGTCGACGGCGCGGGGTTGGCCCTTGTTGACGAGGCCGATGATGCCTTGGGTGAGCCCGGCACCGTTATCGGGCTGGATGGACGTGGGAGCGAGGATGGCATAGCCCCAGCCTTTTTCGAGGACCAGCTTTTGCCAGGTGGTGTCGCGGCGGGGGAAGTTGGTGAAGCCGAGTTCCATGACGACGGGGACTTTGGCTTTGGCGTTGGCGGGGGTGACGAGGGTGAGTTGGATGTCGACCTTGATCTGGGGGTAGGCGGTGTTGTCGACGTGGCCGAGGAGGGTCTTCTTGATGACGGGGATCTCGGCTTCGATTTCGTTCGTGGTGGCGGTGACTTCCCAGCGGACGGCGGGGGTGATTTTGGGCATGCGGCCGTAGATTTCGCGGTCGAAATGTTCGGTGATTTCGGGGCGGCGGAGCTTCCACCATTGGGTGGCCTTTGTGATTT
>JANODS010001555.1:0-1517 GCA_031412835.1 Acidobacteriota bacterium
GCGCAGCATGACAGCGGCCGCACGCACCATCTGTTTCCCCATCGTGTCTCGCGCGAAAACGTTCCAATCCACATGCCGCAAGTCATCGCCCGGCGTATACATGCGGTACTCGGCAAACTCCTGCGAGAAGCCAAAGTACGGTGACCGATGCAGGCCCGAAATGAAACCGTCGACAACAGTCCGCGCCACCAACTCCAGATTCGAGATGGCGGCCAGAACGGCGGGTTGGAGAAATCGCTGGTCCATTTAGGTACCGTTAGTCGCGAGGCACAGGAACAGAATCGATCATCTTGGCGAGCACCGCATCGGCCGTCATCTTGTCCGATTCGGCATGGAAATTCAGCAAAATGCGATGCCGCAAAATCGGCGTCGCCAGCGCGCGAACGTCCTCGTAAGTCACGTGGTAACGCTTCTGCATCAGCGCCCGTGCCTTCGATGCCAGCACGATATTCTGAATCGCGCGAACGCTCGCCCCGAAGTTCAAATACTTCTTCACAATGTCCGGAGCCGAAGTATCCGTCGGCCGCGTCGCCCGGACGATCGCCACCGCATACCGCGCCACGCTCTCCGCCACCGGCACCATCCGCACCAGTTGCTGCATTGACAGAATCTCTTCCGCGGTCGTAATCGGCACCGGCTGGTCGTCCTTCGTCCCGGTAGTCATGTTGACCACCTGCAACTCCTGATCGGCGGGCAAGTAGCCCAGCAGCACGTTGAACAGGAACCGATCAAGCTGCGCTTCCGGCAGCGGATACGTCCCTTCCAGCTCAATCGGGTTCTGCGTCGCCAACACGAAAAA
Organism: Acidobacteriota bacterium; assembly: GCA_031412835.1. Classification (GTDB taxonomy): domain Bacteria; phylum Acidobacteriota; class Terriglobia; order Bryobacterales; family Bryobacteraceae. The sequence continues at coordinate 800 of JANODS010001555.1, forward strand.
CGGCGGCGGCAGCGTATACTGCGTCCCGCGCACCGTGCACGATTTTTCCTGCATCGCTTCAAGCAAGGCCGCCTGCGTCTTCGGCGGCGTCCGGTTAATCTCGTCCGCCAGCAAGATGTTCGTGAAGATCGGGCCCTGCACAAACGTCCAAATCCGCCGACCCGTCGTCGCGTCCTCTTCGATGATGTCCGTACCCGTAATATCGGTCGGCATCAGGTCCGGCGTGAACTGAATCCGCTTGAAGGTCAGCCCCAAAGTCGTCGCGATCGTGCGCACGAGCAACGTCTTCGCCGTGCCCGGCATCCCGGTAATCAGGCAGTGGCCGCCCACGAAAAGCGCGATCAGCACCTGATCAATCACTTCGTTCTGGCCGACGATCACCCGTCGAACCTGTTCGACGATGCGGGCCTCGGCTTGTTGAAACCGCTCGACCCGAGCTCGTAGCTCGGCGGTATCGAGGGTAGAAAGGGTAGTCGACATTTATTTGGAAAGCTCCAGGAGAAGTTTCTGGGCCGGGCGAAAACTGGGCGCGGCTTCTAAAGCGAAAAGCAAATTTTCACGGGCTTGGTCTAGTTGCCCGGCGGCCCGATATGCCCGGGCCAAATTGTAATAAGACGTAGCCGCATCAATCGGCTTCGAAAACGTAGCGGCGTGAAACTCGCGGATGGCTTTGTCCGTGTTCCCGGCCCGCAGCCGCTTATACCACTCGTCAAATCGC
>JANODS010001556.1:0-2562 GCA_031412835.1 Acidobacteriota bacterium
AGGTGATCATCCCTTTTGACTTCGAACGCGGCTACCGCGCCATCGCCTCCGACTGCGGCCTGCCCCCCTCCGAAATCCGCTCCCGGATCTCCTCCACTGACCTCGTTGTCCGCCTCGAAACCGGGCTGATCGAACCCGACGACTTCGTCGCCCAAGTCAGCGAGCTCGTCCACTTCCCCGGGACCTACGCCGATTTCTGCGCCCACTGGACCGCCATTTTCCTCCCCGAAACGCTCATCCCGGAATCGCTCATCACGGCCCTGAAAGGGCGCTTCCGCCTGCTCGTGCTCTCGAACACGAACGCCATCCACATCGAAATGGTCCGCGAGCGGTACCCCATCCTCGGACACTTCGACCATCTCGTGCTCTCCCATGAAGTGAAGGCCATGAAGCCCGACCCCCGCATTTACGCCGCCGCCCTCGCGCACGCCCAAGCCGAACCAGCCGAATGTTTTTTCACCGACGACATCCCTGAGTACGTCGCCGGCGCGCGGCGTGTCGGCATCGACGCCGAACAGTTCACCGGCTACGAGACGCTCCTCGGTCACCTACGCGAGCGAGGGATCGCGGTCTAAGGCACTTCGACCATCTCGTCCTCTCCCACGAAGTGAACGCTTACGCGCCCGCCGAACCAGCCGAAGGTCTGTTCACCGCCGATGCTCCTCCGCTGCAAGGCGTGCCAGCATCGACGCCGAGCAGTTCACCCGCTACGAGACCATCCTCACTCACTCACGCGAACAAGGGATTGAGGTCTAAGGTCGTAGATAAGAATCGACCAGCCAGCCCGCGCCGTCGGCTCCCGGTGCCGAAAATGCCGGTAGTAATCCTGATATTGCGGGGCGAAAAAATGGCCCGGTAGCAGGCTGGCGCTAATAGCGTAAATGCCTGGCTCCGGCTCCAAAGCCGTCTTGCCCTTGGCCAGAGCCGCGTTCCACGGCGGAGGCGTGGAAACAATCTCTTTGTCCGTAAAGTACCGCCACGGCGTATCGGCGCCAAAGTAAGCCAGACGAAGCGGCGGCATCTGGTTCGCCTCCGCCCACCGCCGCAAAGATTTCAGATCCTGCCCCCAATCCAGGTTACTATCGGCCAGATAGGCCGAACCACGCGACGGCCCGCCGACCCAGGCGTTGAAGAACGCGATGCCGTGCGGGTAGTAGATCATCGACTCCATCGCGCCGACGACGACCGCGACCACCACGAACCTTCGCCAATGCGGATACGCCGCCCCGGCGAGCAACGCGGCAAACGGCAGCGCCGGAAGAATCAGCCGAATGCCCAACTGCAGACCCGACAACGAAGCCAAGCCGATATAGAGCACCGGCGGGATCAGCAGGAAGAACCACAGCGCCTCTCGGCGGCGAACCATCTGCCACGCCGCCAGCCCCCCCGCCCCCACAAACAGGATCTGCCAAGCGGCCGGCACTTTCACCGCGAGCGCCGAAAGGAAGTACAGCGGATCCGCCGTATGCCGCACCACGCCCCAGGTGTAGATCGGCGGACGTTCCGCGGCGCTCCAGAACAGGCCGACGCACCCTTCCCAAAAGTAACGCGGCACCGGGATCCATTGAAAAACCTGGCCGACGGCGGTGAATAGCCACGGCACCTTCGGGTCCGCGAACTTGTGGACGATTTCGACCGGATGAAGCAGCCGGACGTCCCAAAGGTAGGCCGTGCAGAGGCCAAGATACAGCGTCGCCAAAAACGCCGGGCAGTAAAGAAGGAAGCGCTTAGGGACGCGGACGAGTAGTAGAATCGGCGCGATGCCCACCAGAATCAGCAACGAAAGCTTAGCGAGAACGCCGAGCAGCGTCGCCCCCGTCAACCAAGCCACAGTCCTCCAACTCGGTGCCTGCCAGAATCGCCAAGCGGCATACCAGAACGCCAAGTAGGCGAACGCGCACGCGACGTCGTTCTTGATCAGCACGCCGTGGCCAAGCGCGGTGGGTTCCAGGGCGAAGACAACGGCAGCCAGCAGCCCTGGGACGGCCCCAAACGCGCTGGTGCCCCAGCGCCATAGGAGAATTGCGGTACCCAGTGGAAACAGCAGCACCGGCAGGCGGCTCAGAAAAACGAGCCAGTGGTACGCGGGATCCTTTTGATCGACGGCCCAGTTCGCCGCGGCACCCCATTCGTCTTTGGTGTTCCACCGAGGATCGGTAGCGCCCGATATGGGCAGCGAGAACGCCTGCGGAACCCAACCGGTGACGATCTTTAGCAGTGGAGCCAGATCGGGCACGTGGTAAACGTGGCCACCCTGCCAGTAGAAGTGCGAGGCGAGCAGGTGGTTCGGTTCGTCCATCGTCACGCCAGTGTTCCAGGCACCCACGAGCAGCAGTGGAAGCAAAACGGCCGACACGATAAGGATGGGGCGAAAGCGCGACGGCACGCCCGGAAGGCTAGACATAACAGGTTACGGAACGACCAGTGTACGCACAAAAGGGCCGCCCAACAAGGGCGACCCTCTCGTGTTTACAACCTAGTCCGTACGGTCTAGAAGATGTACTTCAAGCCCAACTGAATGTTGCGGGGGTTGTTCGCCTGTCCGCTGATCAAGCCAAACGT
>JANODS010001557.1:0-1079 GCA_031412835.1 Acidobacteriota bacterium
CCCAACGAAGCTTGGGTAGCCGGAACATTCTCGCCCGCGAAACCACGCCGACCATCGCCGGCAACGGTCGTCACCAAGCCTTGCGGAGAGATCCGCCGGATTCGATCATTCTCGCGGTCGGCAAAATACACGTTGTCCGCCGAGTCCACCGCTAGGGCTCCCGGGCCGTAAATCTTAGCCCGCGACACCGGTCCGTTGTCGCCCTCGAAACCCGGCGATGCCGAACCGATCAGAGTCCGAATCGTCCCATCAGGACTTACCACCCGGATCCGGTTGTTCCCGTAGTCGGAGATATACAGATTGCCCTTTGAATCGTACACCGCCGCCTGAGGCGTGTTCAGCGCCGCATTGACTGCCGGGCCGCCGTCCCCCGAAAATGTCGCGATCCCATTCCCCGCCAGCGTCGTCAACGTCCCATCGCCATTCAGCCGAACCACCGAAGCATTGCCGGGGTCGGCGAACACAGGCCGCCCTTCGCGGTTGACAGTAACGTGGATGATCGGGCTAAGCGGCGCCTCCAGCCCGCGAACCCCATTCGCCGAAAAAATCCAGTCGTTCCCAACAACGGTCGTGACGATCCCCTGCGGGAAGACGACCAGAGCGCACAAAAGGCAGAATACAAAGACACGAAAGGCCAGCATGGCCTCAGCATACACCAGAGTTTGTGAAACGGAGTCACCGGTGTAATCACTATTTAGGTGGCGGGAGAATCCGTAAACGTTTAGTATTCAGGCTAGGAGCAGTTTGTGTCGATGATCCTACTTCGCGTTTCCAGCCTCTTGTTCGGTGCTCTCGCGCTGAACGCCGAACCTCTAAACCGCACAATGGCCAACGTGCCGCTTCGCTTTGAACCCAGCGCGGACGCAACGCTATTCCTGGCGCGAGGCAATGGATATGCAATCGGGCTGCGGGCCGACGGTGCGGACCTGCGTCTCGGCCCGAGCGGCGCGGGCTTGCGGATGCGGTTCGTAGGCGGGCAACCCAACGCCCTCGGGCTGCCCGAGCAACTTCTCGAAAGCGTGACCAACTCCTACCTCGGGCCCGACCCCGCCCATTGGAAAGTCGGCATCCCCAACTTC
>JANODS010001558.1:0-2668 GCA_031412835.1 Acidobacteriota bacterium
GCCGCCGAAGGTGGTGCCGTGCATCCCCGGCTTGATCACGCTGGCCGCTCGCTCATTCGTCATCACGACGCCCAGCGGCAGGCCGCAGGAGAGCGGCTTCGCCGTCACCATCACGTCCGGCTTCACTTCCGGCGCGATCAGGCTATGCGACCAATACTGCCCCGTCCGGCCGACGCCGCATTGAATGGCGTCGAAAACGAGCAGCGAGTTGTACCGATCCGCCAAACGACGAGCCGTGCGCAGGAACTCGGCCTGCATCGGGTGCACGCCACCTTCGCCTTGAATGCCCTCAATCACAATCCCGCTTGTGCGTTCGCTGAACGCCGCTTCCAGCGCCGCGATGTCGTTAGCCGGAACCCAACGCGGCCCCGTCAGCAACGGCTCAAAATCCTTCCGATACTTCGGCTGGCCGGTTAGCGATAGGGCACCCATCGTCCGACCGTGAAACGAGTTCTCCAGCGCAATGATCTCTGGTCGATCCGGCCCGCCGTGGGCGCGCATAATCTTGATCGCCCCCTCCATCGACTCGGCCCCCGAGTTCGTAAAGAAGACGCGATCCATGCCCGAAATCTGGCACAGGCGTTGCGCCAGCTTGCCGGTGTACTCGTGATAGTAAAGATTCGAAGTATGAACGAGCAACGCCGCCTGCTTCTGAATCACCTTCGTGATTCGCGGATGCGCATGGCCGAGCGCGTTTACGCCGATGCCACTAAGCAGGTCGAGATACTTTCGGTCATCGAGTCCGTAGAGATAGCAGCCTTTGCCGCGTCGCAAGGCGAGTGGGTATCGGGCGTAAGTTGGCATCACATACTGACGCTCTAACTCCATCCACTGCTGTGACTCTGTAAGTTCGGCTACTGCATCTTTAGTTTCAACCACTCGACCATTTTCTCCTTGTAGTTTTGATAAGCCGGGACTTTCTCCCAGCCGCCGATGCCATGGGCGGCGTCGGGGACCGTGAACACCTCGCAGGAAGCGCCCACAGATTTCATTTTCGCGCACATTGACGTCGACTGCGCGTACGGCACCGATTCATCCTTCGTGCCGTGAATAAATAGGATCGGCGGCATGTCGCGCTTGACGTACGTAATGCCGGATGCCTCCCGCATTTTGGCGAGTTCCGGCGGCGTCATGCCCGTCACGCCGAGCAGTTGGGTTACGTTTTTGCCGGGCGAACCGAACTGCTTCGAGCGAGCCTCAAAGTCCGTCGGACAATAAAAACAGACCACCGCGGCAACCCGCGTCGCCGGAGTGTGCTTGGCTCCGGCCAAGGCCACCAAATGGCCACCGGCGCTCTCGCCCATTAGCGCAATGCGTTTGGGGTCCACCTTGTAAGCCGCCGCGTTCCGCTTCACCCAAGCGATAGCGGCATTGACGTCATCCAACGCAGCCGGATGTTGAAAGCGCGGACTCAGCCGATAGTTGATCGTGAACCAGGCAAAGCCGCCCCGAATCAGCGGCGGAAATAGCGGCGGGACGTAAGTATTCTTGTCCCCCGCCTCCCAACCACCACCGTGCACGACAATGACGGTGGGAAACGGACCCGGGCCTTCCGGCACCCAGGCATCCAGCGTCAGCGAGTACCCATCGGGTTTCGAAAACTCGATATCTCGCCGCAGTTCGGCACGGATTGGCAGCAAACTAATTAGTAGTAGGAGGGGTAAGCGTAGCATTTGAAGGTTCCTCACGCCGTTTAGCCGGTTTCGGCAACGGCTTGCGTGGCAACATCTCTTCCCGGTTCGCGGCCTGGTACAGGAACGCGGCCATGATCGCCGACGCCTGCATCATGTCCGATTTCGGAACATAATCGAAGACGTCCATGTTCGAGTGATGGGTCGTCGAAAAGTATTCCAACGGGTCTTGAATGAACTGAAACGCCGGCAGCCCAACGTTGTTAAACGGGACGTGGTCGGTCGACCCCGTATTTCGAATCGTCACCGTGTTGGCCCCGTAGTCGCGGAACGGAGCGAGCCAAGCGTCGAACACCGGGCGCAGCATGTCATTGCTCTGCAGGTAGATCCCGCGAATTTTCCCGCCGCCGTTGTCGAGGTTAAAGTAGGCCTGCAACTTTGCGTGATCAGCTTTGGTCGCCATCGTCTCGCGATCAGCAAAATGGTCTTTCACATACGCCGCCGAACCAAACAGCCCCTGCTCCTCACCGCTCCACAGCGCCAGGCGAATCGTGCGATCGGTCTTCAAATTCAGCGCCTTAATAATCCGCAGCGCTTCAATGCCGACCGCGCAACCGGCCCCGTTATCAGTAGCCCCGGTCGCCCCGTGCCACGAATCCAAATGCGCGCCCACCATCACCACTTCGTCTTTCTTCGACGTGCCCGGAATCTCCGCCACCACGTTGTAGGTTTCGCGGTTGAAGTACTCAGTCTTCACGTCAAGTTCCACCTTCACCGGCACCTTCTTCTGCACCAGCCGAGCGATGCGATTGTAGTGTTCAATCGTGAGCGAGATCATGGGCGGAGGGATCGGATCCTTCTCCTCTCGACCGCCCCCATTGGCCGCGAACACCGTACCGGCTTCCCCGCGATAGCCGGGCATCAGAATCCCCGTGACCCCCTCGTCAACTAACCACTGGTGATACTTTTTCCGAAAGGCCACGATGCGTTCGCGGGTCATCGGCTGGCCGTCCGGGCCGGGAGGCAAATTCCGCATC
>JANODS010001559.1:0-4267 GCA_031412835.1 Acidobacteriota bacterium
CGCCTCCCCAAAATTGACCCCTTGATTATCTACAAAGATTGTAGATAATCATAGTGTGAGCAAACCTTCCGACCTTATCCAAGGCACCCTCGACCTTCTCATCCTCAAAACCATCGCTACAACCCCTCTGCACGGGTGGGCCATCGCCAAACGGATCCAACAGATCTCAAACGATGTCCTTCTAGTGCAACAGGGTTCGCTCTATCCCGCTCTCCACCGCCTCGAACAACAAGCCTGGATCACTTCGGAAACGAAACCCTCGGAAACCGGTCGCATCGCCAAATTCTATTCGCTCAGCGCCGCCGGCCGCGAGCAGCTAGCCAAGGAACTCGGCCAGTGGGACCGCCTTTCTCAAGCCATCGCTTTGGTGCTGAAACATGCCTAGCGGTCACCTCCTTTTGCTCTCCCGCCTCCGTCTCCGCCTCCGGTCCCTCTTCCGTCGCGATGCCCTCGACAGCCAGTTGTCGGAGGAGTTCGCCTTCCACCTCGCCGAGCTCAAAGCCGAGTTTCTTGCCCAGGGCATGACCGACGCCCAAGCCAACGTCGCTGCCCGCCAAGCGTTCGGCCCCATCGTCGCGCTCTCGGAGCAGTCCCGCGATCATCGCCAAGTCGCCTGGCTCGATGACCTCGTCGCGGACACTCGCATCGCCGTCCGGTCTTTCGCTCACGCGCCCACTTTCTTCTCCATCGCTGTCCTCACGCTCGCCCTCGGCCTCGGCGCCAATACCGCTCTGTTCTCCACCGCCTACACCGTCCTCTTCCGGCCCCTCCCCTACCCATCGCCGGAGCGCTTGGTCACCGTCGAAGAAGGCGTTGGCGGCATAGGCCCCGTCGTCTCTCTGCGCGAACTCGCCCACTCAGTTGACTACGCCGGTTACCTTCCCAACAACGAGCTGAACCTGCAACTCGCCGCCGAATCCACCCGAACCCGCGCCGCCGTCGTCACCGCCAACCTCGCCACTGTCCTCGGCGTCGCCCCCGCGCGGGGGCGCTGGTTCACCCCCGCCGAAGAACTCACCGGGCAACACCGCGTCGCCATTTTGAGCCATCGTCTTTGGCGTGATCGCTTCAACGCCGACCCTGCCATCCTCGGCCGCCGCGTCGTTTTGAATGAGGAACCCTTCGAAGTCGTCGGCCTCATGCCCCCGTCCTTTGCTTTTCCCACCCCCACCACCGATCTCTGGATCCCCATCCGCATCGATCCCCGCGACGTCGGCCACATGTGGGGCAGCGGCAACCTCACCCCCATCGGTCGCCTTCGTCCCGGTGCCACTCTCGCCGCCGCCCAAGCGGAACTTCCTGCCCTCAGCAACCGCATCCGAGACCAGTTCCCCTGGCGCATGCCCGATGCTTATGCCAGCGCCTCCCGGGCCGTTCTCTATGCCGAAAGCCTCGCGCAAACCATCCGCCCCAAGCTCTTCGCCCTCTCCGCCGCCGCACTCTTCTTGCTCCTCATCGCGTGCGGCAATGTCGCCAATCTGCTCCTCTCCCGCGCCGTGCAACGAGATCGAGAGTTCGCCATGCGCACGGCCCTCGGCGCTCGCCCCGGCCGCCTGCTCCGCCAACTCCTTGCCGAAAACCTCGTCCTCCTCGCCGCTGGCAGCGCCCTCGGTCTACTTTTCGCGGCGCTCCTCCTCGCCGCTCTCCCTCGCCTTCTCCCGAAGGACACGCCGCGCCTCCATGAACTCGCCGCCGACCCCACTCTGCTCGCCATCACCGCGGCAAGCATCGTCGTAACGCTCTTCCTCTTCGGCACGGCCCCCATGCTTCGCCTCTGGCGCGGGCGTACAGACGCCCTTGCCGGCCGCTCCTTCACCGCCTCGCCAAGCACCGTTCGCCTCTCCCTCGCGCTCATCGGCGTCCAACTCGGCCTCGCCACGCTCCTCCTCGTTGCCGCTTCCTTAATGGGCCGTACCCTCTACCAACTCGCCACCGTCGAATCCGGCGTCAAAAGCTCGAGCATCGTCACCGCGAAACTGTCCGCCGGCCCCAGTCGCTGCGCTACCTCCGAACGCTGCCTCGCCCTTCTCGAAGAAGTCAGCCAGCGCCTACTCGCCTTACCGTCGATCCGCAGTGTCAACTGGGCCAACTACGCCCCTCTCGCCAAGGAGTTCTCCGCCACTGCCGTCGACATCGAAAATCATCCCAAGCCCGTCGGCGCCCCCGCCTTCGTCCTTTGGCAAACCACGATCACCCCCGGCTACTTCTCCGCCCTCGGCATTCCCCTCCGCGCCGGTCGATGGTTTACCGCGGCCGACCGGCGCGGCGCCCCGGAAGTCATCGTCATCAGCGAATCCACCGCGAAACGCTTTTGGCCCCACGAAAGCGCCCTCGGCAAACGCATCCGCCCTCTCTCCAACCAAGCCCCCCGAACCGTCGTCGGCGTCGTCGCCGAGGTCGCTCAGTATTCGCTCACGGGCTTCCCCGATTGGGTAGACGGCGCCCAATACGTCCCCCTCGCGCAGTCACTTCCCCGCGTCGCCCAAGCCATCGAACTCACGGCGATCATCGAATCTACCCAGCCCGAATTAGTCCCCGGCGCGCTTTCGGCAACCCTGCGGCAAGACTTCTCCGGCGTTACCCTCTCCCGCCTCCAGACCCTCGACCAAACCCGTTCCGACTCCGTCGCCGATCAACGGTCTACCGCGCTGCTCCTGGTCACCTTCGCCGCGCTCGGCCTGCTACTGGGCGTCGCCGGCGTCTACGGCGTCATCTCGCACCGCGCCGCGCAACGAACCCGAGAGATCGGCATCCGCATCGCCCTCGGTGCCTCCGCCAGCCGAGTCATAGGTCTCGTCATTCACGAAACGCTCTTCGCTTCACTCGTAGGCTGCGCCGTCGGCGTCGCCGCCGCGTTCGCCCTCAGCCACCTCCTCGCCTCTCTCCTGTACGGGATCACGAGCCATGATCCCGTTGCCTTCGTCGCGGCACCAGCGGCGCTCCTCCTCGCCTCACTCCTCGCCGCTCTTCTCCCGGGTCTCCGCGCCTCCCGCGTAGACCCCGCTCTCACGCTCCGCCAAGAGTAGACTACTTACTACAACTCTGAAACCGCGCGTAGTCCAGCCGAACCCCGTTCGACGGCTGGTACCCTGTCCCGTCAAACTTCTCATAATAGCGGAAAGTCTGCTGCCGACACAGATTCTCTTTCGGCATCTTGTACAGCACGAATCCTCGCCGACTCCGCTCCAGCGGAATGCCCAACTTGTTCTTGCTGATGTGCCAGGATTGGTCGTCCATCACCGACTTCATCACGTTCCCACCTGGGTGCCACCGCTCCACCACGATTCGCACAAACCCGTCCAACCGCCCGTCCTTGGTCCCCTTCGGAAACGACCAACGGGGAGCCAATCGGTCAATCTCCTTCTGCAGTCGCTCCAGCGCCGCGGTCGTAGACGGATCCGGAAACCTGGCGAGCAACTTCGCCCGGTCAAAAGTGGCCTCTCTTTCAACGGTGGTATCGGCCGGGATGTAGCCTTCCCGTTGTTCAATCTGTGGAATCAGCTTGTCGATCTGAGACGACGCGAAGTCGTCCGGGGCGGCAAAGAGCAGGGCGGTCGCCGTCGCCAGCGGTGCATATCTGGAAATCATTCGCATGCCCTTAACCCGCTGTCTACCGCCCCGGAGTATCATCCCCGAAAATAAAAAGTTCATCCCCTCGATTGCGGTCGTCGCCCCGACCTGATAAGCTCCTCCCACTCTCCGATTTCCCCAGTCGTAACTAAGGAAGAACTATGCGTAACTTCAGGACTCCCCTCTCTCTCCTGGCTCTCCTAGCCTCTTCTGCTCTCTTCGCGCAAACCGATCGCGCCAACCTCACCGGCACCGTCACCGACCAATCCGGCGCCATCGTCCCCGGTGCCATCGTCACCGCCACCCAAGTCGATACCAACGCCTCCCGCTCGGCCAAGGTCAACGCCGTCGGCGAATTCGTCATCCCCCAACTCATCGTCGGCCAGTACCGCCTCAAAACTGAAGCCGCCGGCTTCAAAATCTCCCTCACCTCCGGCATCACCCTCACCCCCGGTGCCACCGTCCGCGCCGACATCTCCCTCCAACTCGGCCAAGTCTCGGACTCCGTACAAGTCACCTCCCAAGCCACCCTCCTCCAAACCGATTCCGCCCGCGTCAACACCGCCGTCACTCCTAAATTCGTCGAAGATCTTCCCCTCGTCGTCGGCGGCCAGCTCCGCTCTCCGCTCGATCTCGTCTCCGTCGTCCCCGAAGCCAAAGGCGGCGGCAACATCACCGTCGCCGGCGGTCAGGAAGG
>JANODS010001560.1:0-9288 GCA_031412835.1 Acidobacteriota bacterium
CCCATGCTGATGTCGATGATCGAAACGCTGCCTTCCGGGTCCACCTTATAGTCGTCGCTCGGCTCGCCCTCGTCGGCGGTCAACACCTTCTTGCCATCCGGGGTGAAGGTCACCATGTCCGGAAGGGAGCCCACCTTTACGCCGCTCAGAAAGTTCCCGTTCAGGTCATAAAACGCCACCGAACCCGGATCCGTCTTCGGTCGCGCTTCCACCGCGACGGCCAGAACGCCGTTCGAAATCGCCACACTATTCACCCCGGCACCGAACAACGGGGAGATGAAAATCCGAAAAATCTGCCGCGGCTGCGCCGGGTTCGAAAGATCCAGCGCCTCCACGACATTCGCCTGGGCGTTCACAAAGAAGAGCCGCTTGGTCCCAGCGTCAAAGGCGGCAATCTCCGCAGCCCCTTGGTCGAAGACATTTGTCGCGTATCCGCCGATCTTTCTAATCCCGAAATCCTGCGCCAAGCCAGCGCTAGCAATCGCGAGAAAGAGTATTATTTTTTTCATGTCCTCTACCCATATCAGCGAAAGACTACAAGTCGATTAATTTCGAGTTACGCTCAAATGACGACGACAATCCGGCCTTGGACGTCGCCCTCCAGAACCAACGGCGCGTTGAACACAACGTTGCTCAGCGAAATCTCGCTCGTCATCGCCTCCAGCTTCTCAACCGGCAACGTTTCCGCCAACCGCTGCCAAATTCGACGCCGCTCCGCGTTCGCGACCTCTACCGAATTGATCCCCAGTAGGTTCACGCCGCGCAGAATAAACGGCATCACCGTCGTCGCCAACTCCGTCCCGCCCACCAAGCCACAAGCCGCCACGGACCCATTCGCCGACATCTGCCGAAGCAACGACGCAAGTGTCGTCCCGCCAACCGTATCCACCGCCCCGCCCCAGCGCTCCTTTTCCATCGGCTTGGTCGACTCGGCGCTCAACACCGACCGGTCAATCACCTCCGTCGCTCCCAAGCCTTTCAGGTAATCCGCCAGCGCCGGCCGCCCCGTGGATGCCACCACTCGGAAGCCCCGGGCCGCCAGCAGCGCGACCGCCACGCTGCCTACGCCCCCCGCTGCCCCGGTCACGACGATCTCCCGGCCCTCCGGTTTCGCCCCGTTGCGCTCCAGCGCGTCCACACACTGCATCGCCGTGAAGCCCGCCGTGCCAATCGCCATCGCCTGCCGCATCGTGAACGGAGCCGGCACCGGAACACACCACTCGCTCTGCACCCGGGCGAACCCGGCGTAGCCTCCCCAGTGCCGTTCGCCGAGCCCGCAGCCCGTCACCGCTACCTCCGACCCCGGCGCCCACTCCGCCACGCTCGACTCCGCCACGACTCCGGCCAGGTCGATCCCCGGAACCATCGGGAACTTCCGGACGACCCCCGGCCGTCCGGCGATCGCCATCGCGTCCTTGTAGTTCAGGCTGGAGTACTTCACCTCCACCAGGATGTCTCCCGGCGGCAGATCCGCGGTCTCCAAATTTCCCAGCTTCCCGCCGGTCTCGGTGAGGGTCAACGCGCGAAAGGTGGCCATTGTTTACTTCGCCGTAAAGTAGTTCACTTCGCCCATCATTACGGACTCAACCTTATCGGTCAGCTTGCCATTGGCTTCGCTCGCCTTCCGCGCCGCCACCCAAACCGGATCGGCTCCGAACGCCTTCCAAGCCTTGTCGCGCGCTTCCCGGCTCGCATACTTCAAAACATAACCCAGCGTGTTCTCGCTGCCCTTCTCTTTATCGGTCGGTCCCCAGAAGCCGATCACTTGAATGCCGTGCTTGGCGAACAAGGCCATCGTGTGGTTCCGGAAGCGGTTATGCAAATCTTCCATCTTGCCGGGTGCGGCAACATAGGTCCGCAACTCGTAGATGGCGGCTTCTTTCTTCAAGGAAGGCGACGGCGCCGGGGTCTGGGCCAAACTAAGGGCCGCGGTGGCCACAAGGGCCAAAATCAGAGTACGCATGAGCCCCAGTCTACAATGGAGTCTCCGGTAATGAAAGATCGAGTCCTATCCGCACTGGCCCAAGGCGCGACTTTGGTCACCGCCAACCGCCGCCTGCGCCGAAAATGGCGGGCCGATTTCGACGCCGCCCAGCAGGCTGTTGGTCTGCGCGCCTGGCCCTCCCCAGTCATCGTCAGCTACGACGACTGGCTCAGAGAAGCCCACCAGGACCGTTTCTCCTCCCAACTGCTCCTGCCCGATTTCGCGGAACGCTACTTGTGGGAGCAGACGATTCCCGACGCGGTCCTCCTCGACCGCCCCGCCACCGCCCAGATGGCCTCCCAAGCCTGGGCCCTGCTCTGCGCTTGGCGCGTCCCGCTCGACCATCCGGCCTTCGACGAGACCGAAGATACCGCTGCTTTCGCCGGCTGGGCGGCCTCTTTCACCCAGCAGTGCGCCCGGCGAGACTGGCTCTCCCCGGCGACGCTCGCCGACACCGTCAACCCCGTCGCCGCGGAACTCTGGCTTACGGGCTTTGATGAACTTACTCCTCAGCAAGTGGCTTTGCTCGCTCGCCGGGCCCGGCCCTACTTCGTCGCCGATTCCCCGACTCGCCAACCCGGACTTGCTTCACTTGCCGCCTATCCTGATGCCGCCGCCGAACTCCGCGCCGCCGCCGCGTGGGCTCGCCAGCAAGTCGAGAAGAGGGGAGCCCGCTCGGTTGGCATCGTCGTCCAGGATCTGGCCGGTCGCCGCGACCTCGTCGAAGCCATCTTCCGCGAAACGCTGGGCGGCGACCTCGCCAACCTCTCGCTCGGCAAGCCGCTGACGGACTACCCGCTGATCGACACCGCCCTCCGCTTGCTTCATCTTGCTTGTCACCCCCTGCCCTTGTCTGAAGTTGGCCAACTGCTGCTCTCTCCGTTTCTTCTCGGCGGCGTCGGGGAGTATCGATCCCGCGCCCGCCTCGACGCTAAATTCCGTCGGGACAAAACCCTGCGGTTGAGCGCTGCCGAGATTCGCGGCGACGAATGCCCCCGCCTCGCCGAGGCGCTGTCCGGCGTTTCGTTGGAGCCGGAGCCAAAGTTCCCTTCCGACTGGGCCGCGACGTTTCTCACCGTGCTCGGCTCCGCCGGTTGGCCGGGCGAACGAACGCTCTCAAGCGAAGAGCGACAGACCGAACGCCGTTGGCAAAAGGTACTCGTCGCGTTTGGCGAACTCGACGCCGTCGCCGGTCGCCTCGCCCCTCGCCCTGCTCTCTCTCTGCTCGAACGTCTGCTTACGGAAGAGGTCTTCCAACCCGAAACCCAAAGCCTGCCGATCCAAATCCTCGAAGCGCTGCAAGCCGCCGGGGCTCAGTTCGACGCGCTGTGGGTGCAGGGCCTCGACGACCGCGCCTGGCCCGCCGCCGCCAAACCGAACCCGTTCCTGCCTTATCGCCTGCAGCGGGAACGCGGCCTGCCCCACTCTTCGGCCGAACGCGAGCTCGACTTCGCCCGCAAGATTATCGGCCGCCTCCAGCAGACCGCGCCGCGGATCGTCTTCAGTTACGCCCACCGGGACGGCGACATCGAGCTCCGTCCGAGCCGGCTCATCGCCCACCTCCCGCCCTTCGCTGAATCTCTTCCTGCCTACCCGACCTGGTCCGAAGTGATCCGCGCCGCCGCCGTCCTTGAGACCTTCGAAGACGGTCAGGGTCCGGCCCTGCCTCCGATCATCCAGGTGGCCTCGGGCACCTCTGCGATCAAAGCGCAGGCCCAGTGTCCGTTCCAAGCCTTCGCTCTGACCCAGCTCAACGCCAGGCCGCTCGAGAGCCCGGAAGAAGGGATCGATGCCCGGGACCGGGGTACGATGCTCCACAAGGCCCTCGAACTTTTCTGGCGCGAATGCGGCGACCACGCTACGCTCGTCTCAACGGACTGGACCGAACTGCTCGACCGATCAATCGCGACGGCCACGGTCGATCTGCCCGGGGCCCTGGGCCTGCTCGAACAGTTGAGGCTCCGCCAGGTACTGAGCGAATGGCTTGCCGTGGAAGCCGACCGGGAGCCATTTCGCGTCGTCGGCTTCGAACAGCGGCTAGTGCCGAACTTCGACGGTTTGAGTTTCTCGACCCGGGCGGACCGGATCGATCAGCTCGCCGATGGCTCGACGGTGATTCTCGACTACAAGACTGGCTTGGTATCGAAAAAAAGCTGGGACGGAGACCGGCCCGACGAACCCCAATTGCCGATCTACGCGATAACGGCCAACCCGACTCCGGCGGCGGTCGCCTTCGCCCAGGTTCGGCGCGGCGCTTGCGAATTGGTTTCGGCTCCGGTGCCGGTGGAAGATTGGCGGACTGTGATTGAGGGGCTGGTGGACGAGCTCCGAGGCGGCGTGGCGACGGTGGAGCCGAAGGACAACGGCAAGCCCTGCGCATACTGCCATCTCCATACTTTGTGCCGGATTGCGGAGGTGACCCCTGCCTGAAGCCGTCCGCCAGCGGGTGCTCGACCCGACCCAGTCGTTCCTTGTGCAGGCTCCGGCCGGGTCGGGCAAGACCGAACTTTTGACGCAGCGCTTTTTGGCTTTGCTCGCTACCGTGGAGCAGCCGGAAGCGGTGGTCGCCATTACGTTTACGAAAAAGGCGGCGGGAGAGATGCGAGCCCGTTTGGTGCAGGCGCTGGAACTCGCGCTGGGGCCGGAGCCGACCGAACCGCATAAGCGGAAAACCTGGGCGTTCGCGGTGGCGGTGAACCAGCGCGGCTGGGAACTGGTGGAGAATCCGGCCCGTCTCCGCATTCAGACCTTCGACGGGTTCAGCCGTTCGCTGGCCGAGCAGATGCCTTGGTTGAGCCGATTTGGGACCCCGCCGCAGATTTCGGACGAGCCCGGGAGCCTGCATTTTTCGGCCGCTCTGGCCGCGGTCCGCGATGTTGAGCGGGGCAATCCTTCGGTAGCTCGGTTGCTGTTGCATTTGGATAATCAGTTTGGCCGGGTGGTCGAGAAGATCGCCGAGATGCTCGCCAAGCGCGACCAGTGGCTGCGGCATTTGCACGCCGACCGTGCCGGGTTGGAAGCGGCGCTCGGGGTGATCGCCGGGCTTCACTATGACCGGCTCGAGGCGGCAGCGCCTTCGGGCGTAACCGGGGCCTGGGCTGATGTGCAAGCCGCGGCGCTGACGAAGGCCGGGACGGTGAGTAAGAAGTGGGCGAAGGCGAACGGACCGTCCGACCACTTCATGGAGTTGATTGAAAAGCCGCTGCCGCCGGAGCGGCTGACCCAGGAGCAGTGGGAGCTGACCGAGGCGATCCTCGACGTTCTGAAGCTGGCGGCAGCGGAGCTGAAGGTGCTGTTTCAAGAGAGGCGCGAGACCGACTACGCTGAAGTCGCGATGGCGGCGATCGCGGCACTCGGAACCGCGGACCAGCCGACTCCGCTGGCCGAAGCGCTGTACTACCGAATCGAGCATCTGCTTGTCGACGAGTTTCAGGACACCTCTTCGTCCCAGTACGAGATTTTGCGGCGGTTGACCGCGGAGTGGGTTCCGGGTGACGGCCGGACGCTGTTTCTGGTGGGCGACCCGATGCAGTCGATCTACGGATTCCGCGAGGCCGATGTTGGTTTGTTCCTGCGGGCGGCGGCGGAGGGCCTGGGACATTTGCCACTGGAGTTCCAGCAGTTGACCCGGAACTTTCGTTCGGATCGAGAGCTGATTGGTTGGTTCAACGCCGTGTTCCCGTCGGTGTTGGCTCCGGAGATCGATATTGAGACCGGGGCGGTGCCTTACGCCGCGAGTGAAGCGACGCGGGAGTATCCGGAGTGCCAGGTGACTCCGCTGTGGGGCGGTGCGGAAACGGTTGCCGATCTGGTTGAGAAGCACGCGGAGGGCAAGATTGCGGTCCTCGTGAGGAACAAGAGCCACGCGGTGCCGATTGTGGCCGAGTTGCAGAAGCGGGGCATTCGGTTTCAGGCTGTCGACCTGGACCAGTTGGGCGAGCGCAGCGCGGTGCGGGACCTGGAAGCCTTGACGCGGGCGCTGTTGCATTCGGAAGACCGGACGGCGTTTCTGGCGGTTTGTCGGGCCCCCTGGGCGGGTGCCACGCTGGCGGACTTGGCGGCGGGAACCGCCCCGCCCCGGGTTTTGGAGGCGCTCGAGAAGGCTCGCGGCGAGCGGTACCGCGGTGGACTGCGGCAGCAGGTGGAACGGCTTTGGCTCGAGCTGGGCGGCCCGGCGACGCTCGCGTCCGAAGCCGACCTGGAGGACGCGGGAGCGTTCTTTGCGCTCCTGGATTCGTTCGAGCCGGCGGCGGACCTGACGGTGGCCTTGCAGCGATTGTTTGCGCGGCCGGACCCGTTGGCGGACGGCCGGATTCAGATTCTGTCTATGCATAAAGCGAAGGGCCTCGAGTTTGACGTGGTGATTTTGCCGGAATTGCACCGTTCGGGCGGCAGCGATCAGCCGAGCTTGCTGCGCTGGCGGATGGCCGGGGACGAACTGCTGTTGGGTTGCATTCGCGAGACCGGCGCGGGGCCGGACCCGATTTACGAGTATTTGCGGGACCATGACAGGACCCGAACGACGCTGGAGATTTCTCGACTGCTTTACGTTGCCTGCACCCGGGCGAAGCGGCAGCTTTATCTTTTGGTGCACGGGAAGCCGCGGCGCGGGACGCTGGGCCATCTGCTGGAAGCGACTTTGACACCGGTGCTGCAGCCGGTGGACGCCGCCGACGCTGGGGCGACCCGGCAGATTTTGCGACGCTTGCCGGCGAATTGGTCGACCCCCGCGCCGCCGGAGGCGATGGCTTGGCCGAGGACCGAGTTGATTGACGAGGTGGAGGACGCCGAGGAGTCGGGACCTTGGGAGCAGCGAGCGACGGGCACGGCGGCCCACCTGATTTTGCAACGGATCGCCCGGGAAGGGTTGGCGGCCTGGCCGGTGAAGCGGCTAGACGAAACGAAGCCATTCCTACGGACTCAGCTACCGGAAGAGGCGGTGGAGCACTGTTTGCAGGCATTGCGAGCGACGCTGCGGAGCGAACACGGCAGATGGATTTTGGAGTCCCATGCCGAGGCGCGGAACGAATGGCCGTTGACGGGGCGCATTGGAGACCAACTCTACAGCGTGATCCTGGACCGGACCTTCGTGGACGAGACGGGTACCCGTTGGATTATCGACTACAAGACAGGCCGGGCGACGACGGCGCATCGGGAGCAGTTGGAGCGGTACGGCCAGCTTCTGACCGCAATCGACGACCGCCCGATTCGGCTCGGTTTGTACTACCCGCTGAGTAACGAGTGGAACGATTGGGCATTTACGATTTCTCGGCGAGAAGAATCAGCGACTGTCCGAGCCGAAGGTTGACGCCCATACTGATTAGGGAGGCCTCGGCCGCGAGCGGGGCATAGAGCAGGCTATCGAGCCAGCCCGCGACGGGTTCGACTCCGCTGGACGCTTGGCCGCCGAGAAGCGGTTCGACGACGCGGAATTTGAAGAGAGCGACGGGCATTAGAAACGAGTTCGCGTGGGTACAGCGGAGGGTCCGGAAGCCATGGCGCTGGGCGAGGGCCAGGAGCCGGGACTTCGTGAATCGCTGGCGTTCGTGAGCGAACTCGGAATGCTGGCTGCGCAGGATATCAAGGGCGGAGACGCGGAGAGCCAGAAACCCGCCCGGTTCGAGGACGCGAGCGAACTCGGCCATGGGTTCGTCTTCTCTTCCTCGGGGAAGATGGACGACAACATCCATGGAGACCAGGGCGTCGAACGCTTGGTTTTTGTAGGGAAGTTGGCACATGTCGGCTTGGACCATGCGTTGGACGCCGAGTGTTTTGCCGAACTCGAGGCCCTCCCAGCCGAGATCGAGGGGATACATCGGCCAGTTGTAGCGTTCCTGGAGGGCCAAGGCGAAGTGTCCGGTGCCGGCCCCGATTTCGGCGACGCGGTGAAATTTGCGACGCCAAGAGATCGGGTCCAGCAGGCCGAACATGATTTGGCGCATGCCTCGATACCACCAGAAATCGTTCTCGGCTTTGGCGATATTGGCGAATTCGGCCGAGTTCATCATAAGGGGCCTTCCTTGTATCGCAGATTCGGAATTGAGGTGTCAAGCCGCGATTTTGGCTTCAGCCTTGGCTTCTATCTGGGCGACCGTTTGCTCGAGCGTCTCGGTGAAGACGGTGAGGACGAGACCAGCCACGGCGGAAAAGTCCGCTTTGGGGGCGAAGCGTTTCAGCCGCAATTCAATTGTGGCGAAGGTGCGACGGACTTCGCGGTCCACCTCCGCGGCGGCGGATCGACGTTGGGTGGCCGCTTTCGCGCGGAGAGGAGGGATCATGGACGCCAGTTTGACGATTTGGGTGACGATATCCTCTTCGGCCTTCAGCATGGAGTAGAGACCGCGTTGGGAGCGCTTGACCCGGACCAAGATCCGGTCGGCGAGCGCCGGGTTAAAGGCTTCCCAACGAGTCGGCCCCAACTTGGCAGCAAAGGGACGCAAGACTTTGAGTTCGTCGGCAAAATTGCGATCAATCCAGTGGAAGCAGCGTTCCATCATGCTACGGTCGAGCACATCGTAGGCGAGGCAGTCGACGTGTTTGCCGATCGCGGGTCGGGAGGCTCGCCAAGCGATGAGGCCGCAGGCTAGATCGGCTTCTTCGAGCCGTTCGATGGAATCAAAGTAGAGACAAGGGAGCCATTCGCGTAGGGCTGTCTGCACGGCAACCGAGACTTTCGAGTAGACGCCGATGTAGCGACCGGAATGCTCGGCGGGGGCATCGGCCCAACCTCGGACGGGCTGCCACTGACGGGTCGGCGGGCGGGAGAGCAGACTTTGGCGACCGGCGTTAGGGTCGATGGAGAGCAGGGTAGGCAAGGGTTCGCCGAGAACGGCGTGGCGAACCAGTTTTAGGGCGGTTTGAACGGCACTGTCCGGAGAGACGGAAGGGCTGACCGATGACGGGGCCTCAATGGGGCGTTCCGTTTCCGAAAGCTTTCGATGGCTTTCGGCGGAGACCGGGCGGAGATCGCCCCAAGTATTGATGCACCCGGAGGACTCAACCCCCGACTGCGCCATGGGCAGAAACAACGTCTGCGTCGACTTCGTTGCATTGCGTTTAATCACGCCCCGAATCTATCAGTCGAGGTGCCGATTCCGAACTATGGGTCTGTTCGGAGGCCGTGCTCCAATTCAAATAAATCTCTTCTTATTAACGCTTTGCGACGACCGGAAATATATTTTATTTGTTTGTGAACGAGTTTCGGCTTTGGCGGCGACCGGTACTGTTAACCGGATGGTACTAGTTTCCGAGCTTTTGGGGTCCAAACGGGTGCGGCGGGGAGCCGAAATTCGATGGACCGAACG
>JANODS010001561.1:0-3263 GCA_031412835.1 Acidobacteriota bacterium
GGAATCTGAATAATGTCGCAAACCTCGGCTGCCAAAGCCACCTGCCCCGGTTCATGCACATCCGTCATGATCCGAAATCCCCGGTCCTTCACGTGCTTCAACATCCGTATCCCGTCCACCAACCCCGGCCCCCGATACGAGTGCACGCTCGACCGGTTCGCTTTATCGAACGAAGCTTTGAAAACGAAATCCCCCGCCATTGCCTTGATGCTTTCGGCCAGAAAAAACAGATGTTCTTCGCTCTCAATCACGCACGGCCCGGCAATCAGCTCCAAGCTATTGGGCATGCATTAACTCCGCACTCCGCCCTATCCGCCTCAAATGCTCCTCGTAAGACGCACTTACAAACGAAGTAAACAACGGATGCGGCTCCAAAGGCTTCGATTTCAACTCAGGATGAAACTGGCAACCCAAATACCAGGGATGATCCTTCACCTCGCAGATTTCCACATACACCCCGTCCGGCGTCTGCCCCGTCAACTGCAACCCGCCCTCAGTCAAAACCTTCTCAAAGTCTCGATTGAACTCAAACCGGTGCCGATGCCGCTCACTGACTAACTCCTTGCCATAAGCCTCCCGCGCAAAACTCCCCTCCGCCAACTGGCAAGGGTAAGCCCCCAGCCGCATCGTCCCGCCCAACTCATCCACCCCCGTCAACTCCCGCAGCTTATAAATCACCCGATGCGGCGTCGACGGGTCAAACTCGGTCGAATCTGCCTGCGGCATCCCGCATACGTTGCGCGCAAACTCAATCACCATCGTCTGCATCCCCAGGCAGATCCCGAAATAAGGCACCTTATGCTCCCGCGCATACCGAATCGCGTTCAACATCCCGCTCACACCCCGTTTGCCAAATCCGCCCGGTACCAAAATCCCATCAAACTGCCGCAGCGTATCCGCGCACTCCGGCCAATGCAAATCCTCGGCCTCAATCCAATGGATGATCACCTTCAAACGTTTCGCCAACCCACCGTGTAACAGCGCCTCTTTCAAGCTCTTGTAACTATCCTCGTACTCCACATACTTGCCCACCAACCCGATATGCACCTCGTCGTCGGTGTTGTGCATCCGGTCCAACATCTCGGTCCACTTCGACAAATCCCGCGGCGGAGAATCCATCCGAAACTGGCGCAGAATAATCTCGTCCACGCCCTGCTCGGCAAACGTCAGCGGCACTTCGTAAATTGTCTTCGCGTCCGCCGCGCTGATCACCGCCCGCGGCTCCACGTCGCAGAACAGCGCAATCTTCTCTTTCAAATCCGCGCTCAACGGCCGCTCACTCCGGCATATCAGAATGTCTGGCTGTACGCCAATCGCCCGCAACTCTTTCACGCTGTGCTGCGTCGGCTTCGTCTTCAGCTCATGCGCCGCCGCAATCCACGGCACCAAACTCACATGCACAAAAATCGTGTTATCCCGGCCTTTTTCGTGCCGAACTTGCCGAATCGCCTCCAAAAACGGCAGCGACTCAATATCGCCCACCGTCCCGCCAATCTCCACAATCACGATGTCCACATCGTGCGAAACCCGCTCAATCCCGGCCTTGATCTCGTTCGTCACATGCGGAATCACCTGCACCGTTTGGCCCAGATAATCGCCCCGACGCTCCCGGCTGATAATCGTCTCGTAAATCCGCCCCGACGTCAGGTTGTTCGCCTGCGTCAACGGAGCGTGCGTAAACCGCTCATAGTGCCCCAGGTCCAGGTCCGTCTCCGCCCCGTCGTCCGTCACAAAAACTTCCCCGTGCTGAAACGGGCTCATCGTCCCCGGATCCACGTTCAAATATGGGTCGAACTTCTGCAGCGTCACCCGAAGCCCACGACTCTCCAGCAAGCAGCCGATCGACGAAGCGGCGATCCCCTTGCCTAACGAACTCACCACACCACCGGTCACGAAGATATATTTGGCCATAGGGAAAAGAAACGGATTAAGAGAGCGAGCCCAAATAGGCCTGCACGCGAGAAAGGTCTTCCGGGGTGTCCACCCCAAGGGATTCGTACTGCGTTTCGGAAACGTGAATGGCAAAACCATTCTCGAGCGCTCGCAACTGCTCCAGCCGTTCGGCCTGCTCCAGCGGCCCCACCGGCAGGGTCGAGTAGTCGAGCAGAAATTCACGCTGATAAACGTACAGCCCAATATGCTTGTAGTAGGTCACCGCCCCACCCCGGTTGTACGGGATCGGACTTCTGGAGAAGTAGATAGCCATTCCCTCCCCGTCCGTTACAACCTTTACGACATTCGGATTTGTGATTTCGTCCAGCCGGTCGATCGGCCGCTTCAACGTCGACATCAGCGCCTTCGGGTGCTCCTGCAGTCCCCGCACCGCCAAATCGATCGCCGCCGGATCAATCATCGGCTCATCGCCCTGAATGTTCACGACGATCTCGTGTTCATGGTTCCCCGATACCTCGGCCACCCGATCCGTCCCCGACAGATGGGAAGCCGACGTCATCTGCACCATCGCCCCAAAATTCCGAGCTACATCGGCGATTCCCCGGTCGTCCGTCGCCACAATCACTTGGTCCAGCGTCCGGCAAAGGCAGGCCCGTTCAAAAACGTGCTGCAGCATCGGCTTTCCGTTTATAGGGACGAGTGGTTTCCCTGGAAACCGAGTAGAAGCCAGGCGCGCCGGAATAACACCTAAAACTCTGGCGAGCACGTTCGATGGTAACACGCGCAGCGGTGATATTATTGCTCTTGCCAGGTAGAATTTCTCTATGACGAAGCGCCTGCCCGTCGCCCTCTTCGCGCTCCTCCCCGCTGCCGCCTTGGCTGGCGGAACGCCCGAGCAACTGGAATTCTTCGAACAGCGCATCCGCCCGCTCTTCATTAAGAATTGTCAAGGCTGCCATCCCATCGCCAAACTGGCCAGCGCCGCTGTCGTCCCCGGCCACCCCGAAGCCAGCCTGCTCTACCAGGCCGTCGCCCGCACCCACGAGCGCGTCAAAATGCCGCCCACCGGCAAGCTCCCCCCCGACCAAGTCGCCGACCTCGCCCGCTGGATCACCGACGGTGCCGCCATGCCCACCTTCTGGGCCTTCGCCGAACTCCCCAAGCCCGCCCCTGTCTCGATTGATCAGCACCTCGAAGCCGCCCGCCAACAAGCCAACCTCCTCCCCAATCCTCCCGCCGACAAACGCACGCTCCTCCGCCGCGTCACATTCGACGTCACCGGCCTCCCCCCGACGCCCGAACAACTGGCCGCCTTCGTCGCGGATACGTCCCCCCAAGCCTTCGCCGCCGTCGTCGACCGCCTCCTCGCC
>JANODS010001562.1:0-3486 GCA_031412835.1 Acidobacteriota bacterium
CTCATCCCCAACCAACTAATCGCCAAACCCACCCAAACCCAAACCAACGGCAACTCCGGCAGATACTTCAAAAACCGCTCCGCCACCAACCCCGCCACCAGCAACATCAGCACCTCCCCCGTGATCTCCGCCGACCCTCGGCCCAGCAGCGTCCGCCATCGGATCTTCACGATCGCCGCCAGTAACGGCCCTATCCGAGCCACGAAAACTCTTCCCCCGCCGGCCGCGGAATATGTTCAAAATAAACGTCCTTTAACGGCCGCTCCCCAATCCGCCCCGTCGCCACCACCTTCCCCGCCGCTAGAATCGAGTAACTGCCAACCAGTTTCTCGACGACATCCAAGAGATGCGAAGTAACAAACACCGTCGCCCCCTTCTCCGCCATCCCCATGAGTAACTCCCGAATGTTCTCCGCCGACGATGGGTCAATCCCTTCAAACGGCTCATCCAGAAACAAGGTCTTCGGATTATGCAGCAGCGCCAACGCCAGCGCCGTCTTCTTCCGCATCCCGTACGAAGCCTGCCCCGCTTCCGTATGCCGCTCCGCGAACAGATCCAAATGCCGCAACAACTGCCCCGCCCGCGCCTCCGTCTCCCCCCGCGACAAACCGTACAAGGGCCCCGCCAGCGCCAAGTGCTCCCACAGCGTCAGCGCGTCAAAAAGCGCTAAATCCTCCGGCAGCACGCCAATCGTCCGCTTCACCCCCACCGGGTCCACCCGCAAATCGATGCCGTTGATCTCCACCGTACCCGCCGTCGGCTCCAGCAACCCCGTCAGCATCTTCACCGTCGTCGATTTCCCGGACCCATTCGGCCCCAGAAACCCATGAATCGTCCCCGGCTCCACCGTCAGGTCAACCCCGTCCACCGCCGTAAAAGTCCCAAATTTTTTCTGTAACCCGATCGCGCGAATCATCAACAAACCGGTGCCGGATGCGGAAACGTATCTTCGTTATCCTTCGGATCTTTCGAGTCCAAGCATTGCCAGTCTTTCTCGACCAGCACGTCCACGGCCCCCGCCGCCCCGCCGAACCCCACCTGCCCGGACCCCGCCCACTCCGCAATCACGGCATCCGGCACGCCCACCGCCACCACGCCCCCTGCAAAGCTCACCCCAAACGCCGCCGCCCCCGGCACCAAGCGATAGACCAAGCTCAAACCCGGCAGTTCACACCGATCCTCGACGACCGCTCCGGCCGCCAGCGCCGCCACCTCGCCCTGCTTCACACGCAGCCGTAGCGCATTTCCATGGATTCGAAGCTTCATACCCCTATATTATAGAAGGGATGCCCATCTACGAGTACCGTTGTCCCCAGTGCGAGATCCGTTTCGAGCGTCTCCGCCGCATGGCCGACGCCGATGTCCCCCTCCCCTGCCCCGCCTGCGGAGCCCCGCACGCCGACCGCCAACTCTCCTGTTTCGCCGCCGGAGGCTGCAACGCCCCCGCCGGTTCCGGCTTCCGCTGAGCTAACTAACGAAGGGCCCGTCGGGCCCTATAACCCCCACGTTTCACTAAAAAACCCCGCCGAAACCACCCTCCCCGGATACTTCCCGTCCGCCGGCGTCGCCGTGTCAATCACCGCCCAGTCCGGCAACTTCGATATCTGCCGGGCATTATTCAAGTAATCAAACTCCCGAAACGTAAACCCGGAATTCACCACCACATACCGCTTCGGGTTCAACGGATTCGGATAAATAAATGCCGGATAATGCGTCCCGGCGGAGTAACTCGCCTTCCCCACCGTCACCTGCTCCCCCACCCACTTCACCGGCAGCCGATCCGCCATCTTCGCCAGCACCGAGTTACTCGCCGGCGTCCCCCAAACTACGATGTTATGCGCCGCCAAATCCGCCTCCGTCACCTCCGTATCTTTCTTCACCCGCGCCTCCCCCCGAAACTGCCGCCGCCACTCCGTCACCGCCCGCCGCTGCTCCTCTTCAATCCGTCCCAACGTCTCCCCGCTCCCCATCACAAACAAAAAACTGTCCATAAACGCATCATCAATCGGCCCCTGCAGCCCATGCACCTTCCGCAACCCCGTCGCCAAACCCACCGCCCACTGCCCACCGCTCTTCACCAAGCTCACCTTCCAACTCCGATCACTGGCCGGACCACCCACCGCCAATGTCTGCCCGTCGATCACTACCGCCGCCTTCCCCACCAACTCCACCGGCACCCCGCCCGCCCCAAACTCCAACGTCAACCCCGTCACCCCGCTCGTCTTCACCTCCACCCGACCCTGGTTATGCACCGACGCTTCCACCGTCCCCTTCTCCCAATGCCGCGCCAACCCGTCAACCGTCACCCACTTCATCTTGTTGTATCGCAGCGTGTACGTAACAAAACGAACCCGCCGCGGATACTCCTCCCGCCCCGCCGCTACAATCGCATCTAACTTCGCGTTCAGCGTCACCTTCGCCTCCGGATGATACCGATGCCCAGTCTGCGGCCCAATCACGTGCGTCATCGGAATCCCCTCTTTCTCCAAGTAGGTCGCCATCAAATCCGCCGCCTGCTTCTGCCCGTCAATCTCGCCGCTGTAGGCCACGAGCGGTACATTCACAAAGTTCGCCGCATACTCCGTCGCGTCATACATCCGCCACAACTTCTGCTCCCACACCGGCGGCATCTCTTTCAACTTCAGAAATTCCCGGCTCTCGCTAAACCCCGCCCCCGGTGCCACCGCCGCCCACAACCCCGCGTGGTGCGCCCCAACGTGCCACGCCGCCGCCCCGCCCATCGAAAACCCCCGCATAACCAGCCGATTATCATCAATCCGATACTGCTTCTTTACCGCCTCCAAGGTCTCGAACAAATCCACCTCCCCGGCAAACTTATTCGCATTGCAATACCGCCCGTATAAGTGCACCACGAACGCATCCTGTGGAGTAAACTCCCCCGCCCGGGTCATCCGTTCCGACAAAAAGTTCACCTCGCTCAACGTCTCCGCCCGACCATGAAACCAGCCATCCAACCGCCAACTCCGCGGCAAACGAGCATCATAAGACGGCGGCACCACTAACCCATACGGCTGCACCGACCCGTCGATCTTAGAAACATACCCCCGCACTACTAACCCCGTCGCCTTCGTCCACGGAGCCTCCCCGTTCCGCAAAGCCTCCGCCCGCGCCACGCCCTCCGCCAACAAAGCTTTCGCCTTCCCCGGCTCATCGGCCCTAAAAAACTCCCCGTAAGTCACCGCATACTTCACCGCATCCCGAAAAATCACGACATCCGGCAGCAGCGCGTGGGTCCCCAACCCCGCAATCAACCCGCTCAGCCGTTCCACGCCGGCTTTCAACTCCTTCTGATCGGCCTCGGAAACCGCGACGCCCGGCGGCGGAATCGGCCGATCCTGCCCCCAAACCATCCCGACCGTCATCACAAAAATCGCCGCTGTTCTCTTCATATCCTCGCCTAGCATACCTCAGCCTTCCACCGTGATACATTCATCGAATCTATGCTCCTCCGCCGCCAATTCCTAC
>JANODS010001563.1:0-4602 GCA_031412835.1 Acidobacteriota bacterium
AGTGCTCCTCGGCTTGGCCGAGTGCTTCTACCTCCCCGCCGCCGTTGCGCTCATCGCCGGCCATCATCCCTCGGCCAGCCGAGGCCGCGCACTCGCCGTCCACCTCTGCGGGCTCAACGCAGGCCTCGTCGGCGGAGGCGCACTCGCCGGCTACCTCGGCGAAAACTATGGCTGGCGCATCGGCCTCTTCTTCCTCGGGGGCCTCGGCATCATCCACACGGCCATCTGTTCGGCCCTCTTGCAGGAAGCCCCGCGCACGCGGGCGCACCATCCAGTTCTAGGCCCTCAACTCAGAGCGCTCCTCCACAAACGCGCCTACGTCCTCCTCTCGCTCCAAGCCATGCTCATCTCCGTCGGCACCTGGATGTTTTTCAATTGGATGCCCCTCTACTTCCGCGAATCCTTCGGCCTCAGCCTAGCCGTCGCGGGCTTCTCCGGCACTGCCGTCCTCCAACTCTCCGCCGTCGTCGGAGCGCTCGTCGGCGGCACCCTCTCCGACCAAGCCGCCCAGCGAACCCCCGACGGCCGATACCGTCTCATGACCATCTGCTATCTCCTCTGCGCCCCCTGCTTGCTCATGTTCCTCTCCGGCGGAGGCATGTTCCTAATCAGCGTCGCCGTCATCGTCTTCTCCTTCCTCCGCGCCGTCGCCACCGCCAACGAAACGCCCGCGGTCTGCGACCTCATCGACGAGCGCGACCGCTCCACCGCCCAGAGCCTCATGAACATGCTGAACACCATCGCCGGAGGCACCGGAGTCTTCATCGCCGGATCGCTCAAAGCCGACTGGGGCCTAAACGGCGTCTTTGCCGCCGTCGGAGTCCTCGTCTTCTTCGCCGCCGGCCTCGTCTGGCTCGCCCGCCGAGCGGAGTTCCCTGCCCCGCGTTCGGCGTGATGCTCCATCGAACTATTTTCCGCGTATTCTGGTAGGGGCATTTCCCACTGGCCATGACCATCCAATTTCGACTCGGCGGGAAGACAATCTACATCACGAACTCCCCTCCCCGTGGCACGGGCGGGGATCTGCGGACGCAAAACCTCCCCGCTTCCGAAGTCACCAAACTACGCCAACTGCTCGCCGCCGAAATCGGCAAAGCGGCAGCCGATTTGTCGGACGACAAAGTCGTCGAGATGGTCTCCCAACGAGTCGCCGAGGACCGCTGGAGCCAAGCGCTCTTGGGCTCCGCGGAGCTGATCGGCGGTTCCGCCGGCGCGAGGACCGCCGAGACCAACGATCAAGCCAGCGCGGCGTCAAGCAAGAAAGGTTCGGCCTCCGGCAAAGAGGCATCCTCCGACAAAAAGACCTGGGTCGAAATCGAACTGATCGATCAAGAGTGCCGACCCGTCCGCGGAGTTAAGGTCGAAGTCACGCTCCCCGATGGCAAAGTAACCCCCGGCACCCTCTCCGACGAAGGCGTCTTCCGCGTCAACAACATCGACATCGCCAGCAGTAAGGTAACCTTCCCCGATCTCGACGGTCGCGAATGGGCCCGCTCCGGCAAAATCGCCGAAGGCAAAAGCGTCCCTGGATTCTCCGGCGTGCCCAAACTTCCGATGGGTGCCTATACCGTCAAACAAGGCGACTATATCGCCAGCCTCTCTTATAGCGCCGGGTTCCTTTCCTGGAAAACCGTCTGGGATGACGGCAAGAACGCGGGCCTCCGCGACAAGCGAAATCCAAACGTCCTCTTCCCTGGCGACGTCGTCCAAATTCCCGCCCGCCAAAAGAAAGTCGAAGACGCCCCACCCACAGAACGAACCACGTTTCAAATCATCGGCGACCCCGTCACCGTCAAGCTCGTCGTCCTCTCCTGGGACGGCACGCCGATCGCCAGTACTGACGTCCAATTCAAACTCGGTGCCGCCGAAACCATGAAAACCGCCGAAGACGGCAGCGCCAAAAAGAACGTCGATCCCACCAGCGACAAAGAAGGCGTCTTGCTGCTTAAGGGTTTCTCGCTACCCCTGAAACTCGGTCACCTCGACCCCGTCGAAGAGTTCAGCGGCCAAATCTGGCGGCTCAACAATCTCGGCTACCGCGCTGGTAGCCCACCGACCAAAGAAGACGACGCCTTCCGGAGCGCCGTCGAAGAGTTCCAGTGCGACAACAGCATTGCCGTATCCGGCAACTGCGACGGGGCGACGCAGGATAAGTTACGCACCGTCCACGGCAGCTAGTTACGCCGGAGTATCTTTGTACTTGGCTTGCAACGCCGCCAGCCGCACCTTCAGATTCGCAATAACTTTCTGATAGCCAGGCTCGCTGTAGGCGTTCTTCATCTCGCGCGGATCTTTCTGCAAATCGAAAAACTCCCACTCCGGTGGCGTATCTTTGTCCACCGCGCCGGCCGACCCCAACGCCTTGCCGTAGTAATAAATCAGCTTGTACCGATGCGTCCTAATCCCATAGTTGGCCGTCACGTCGTGGCCGCCGCCCAGATGCATCCAGTAACGGTAATACATCTCCTGCCGCCAATCCTTCGGCGTCTTACCCTGCAACAACGGCTTCAAACTAGCGCCCTGCATCTGCGCCGGCACCGCCGCCCCCGCGGCATCCAGAAACGTCGGCGCAAAGTCCAAATTCAACGCCATGTCTTTGCTCACGCTGCCCGGCTTGATCTGCCCCGGCCACCGAACCAACAACGGCGTGCGCAAGCACTCCTCATACATGAACCGCTTATCAAACCAACCGTGATCCCCCAGGAAAAAGCCCTGATCGGAGTTATAAATCACGATCGTGTTATTGGCAAGTCCTTCCTTATCCAGGTAATCCAACACGCGGCCCACGTTATCATCCACCGACTGCACACAACGTAAGTAGTCTTTGATATAGACCTGATAGGCCCACTTCCGCAGCGCGTTCCCTTCCAACCCCGCCGGCGGATCCATCTTCAAATCGGTCTTTGTATTGTCCTGCCCCACCCGCATCCGCGACCGCTCCGCCGCCCCGGCGCGGCCCTTGTGCTCATCGTAAAGGTTGTCCGGCTCGGGAATCTCGACGTCCTTGAACAGGTCTTTGTACTTCGCCGATGGCGTCCACTCCCGATGCGGAGCCTTGTGATGGCACATCACGAAAAACGGCTTCGTCCGGTCTCGTTTCTGCAACCAATCCAACGTAAAATCGCCGATCAAGTCCGTGCAGTAACCGTCGTACTTCTTCCGTGTCCCGTCCATCTCAAGGAAGACCGGATTGTTATAAAGCCCCTGCCCCGGAAGAATCCGCCAATAGTCAAACCCCGTTGGGTTCGTCACCAAATGCCACTTACCCACCATCGCCGTCTGATACCCCGCCGCCTGCAAGTACTTCGCCACATTCGGTGCCGCCGGGTCGATCTGATCCGACAACGTCTTAATTCCCGAGAGATGCGAATAAAGCCCCGTCATAATCACGCCCCGGCTCGGCGTACAAATCGAATTCGTCACGAAGCAGTTGGCGAACCGCATTCCGCCGGTAGCCAGCCGATCAATGTTCGGCGTCTTATTAATCTTGCTGCCGTAGGCGCTGATCGCGTGCGACGCATGGTCGTCCGACATGATGAAAATGATGTTCGGACGCTGCTTCGGAGTCTGCGCCGCAAGAAGGGCGCTGCCGAGTATAGGAAATAGTTGGCGACGGGTTAGCACTCCGAGTAGCGTAGCAGAACGCCACACTCGGTAGAATAGAAGGGATGATCCCCAGGAGACTCGTAGGACTAGTAGGTTGGCGCGGCATGGTCGGCTCCGTATTGATGGAACGCATGACCGCCGAAGGCGATTTCGCCCTGATCGAGCCGATGTTCTTCAGCTCGAGCAACGCCGGCGGCCCGGCCCCGAAGCAGGCCCAAAACGAACCCACGCTCCAGGACGCCTTCGACCTCGCCACCCTCTCCCGCTGCGAGATCATTATCACGGCCCAAGGCGGCGACTACACCGCCTCCGTCTTCCCCAAGCTCCGCGCCGCCGGTTGGGCCGGCCACTGGATCGACGCCGCCTCCACCCTCCGCATGGCCGACGACGCCGTCATCATCCTCGACCCCGTTAACCGTCCCGTCATCGACGCCGCCCTCGCCCACGGCGGCAAGAATTGGATCGGCGGCAACTGCACCGTCAGTTGCATGTTGATGGCCGTCGGCGCTCTCTACAAAGCCGGCCTCGTCGAATGGATGAGCACCCAGACGTACCAAGCAGCCTCCGGCGGCGGCGCCCAGCACATGCGCGAACTGCTCACCCAATACGGCACCCTCTATGCCGAAGTCCGCGAACTCCTCGCCGACCCCAAAAGCGCCATCCTCGAAATCGACCGCCGTGTCGCCGCCCGTCAACGTTCCCTCTCCCCCGCCGAAACCGCCAACTTCGGCGTCCCCCTCGGCGGCTCGCTCATCCCCTGGATCGACAAAGACCTCGGCGACGGCATCTCAAAAGAGGAATGGAAAGGCAGCGCCGAAACCAACAAAATCCTCGGTTTCACGCCCGGTTCCGTCCCCGTAGATGGCTTCTGCGTCCGGGTCGGCGCCATGCGTTGCCACAGTCAGGCGATGACGTTCAAGCTCAAAAAGGACGTCCCCCTAGCCGACATCGAAGCCCTCATCGCCGCCGACAACGCCTGGGTCAAGGTCATCCCCA
>JANODS010001564.1:0-1647 GCA_031412835.1 Acidobacteriota bacterium
GGCAACCCCAATCTCCATCGTAAGGATGGCCACACCCCGTTCTCCGTCGCGGTGCTCGCCGCGGACATGGCCATCGTCCCCGAGATGGTCCAGCGCGGAGCCCAAGTGACCGCCCATTGGAACCCGAGCGACAAGATCCCCGACCCGGTCGAAGCGATCACCCTAGCCCGTCAGAATCAGACGATCCTTCATCTAGCCGCCATCGAAGGAAAGCCCGAACTCCTGGAATTTCTACACTCCAAGGGTGCCCCCCTCGACGCCAAAAACGCCCAAGGAGAAACCCCGCTCGACCTGGCCGACAGCCAGGAAAGATACCGAGAAGCCATCCAGCGCCAGGGAGCCGACGGAGACCCCGCCCTCCTCGCCAAGGTCGTCCGCAAGACCCTCGGCACCGACACCCTAAAGAAGCTCGCCACCCGGCCTTAGTCGACAAGTCTGCCACGGATCCGATAATGTGGAAAGGGAAGGAGCCTCAAGCCATGCAAATCGAAATACCGGACCATCAGGCGGTGGCGCTTAAGGCGATCGCAGCGGCCAGTGGCCTTACCCTTCAAGCTTGGCTCGGCAAGCTCGCGGAAGAAACCACTGCCCCGCCAGTCCGAAAGCCCCTCAAAACCGGCCGCGGCATGTTGGCCAAATATGGGCCTGCCCCTTCTGCTGAAGAAATCGATGAGAATCGCCACGAGATGTTTCGAAACTTCGCGCAGGACGTTTGATGATCGCCGGCGTTGCGGATACTCATACGGCGATTTGGTATCTCTTTAACGACGCTCGTTTGTCTATCGCGAGTACGGACTTCATCGACCGCGCCGCCGCCGATGGCAGCAGAATCTTGATTTCCTCCATCAGCCTTGCCGAAATCGTTTATCTCACCGAAAAGGGTAGGATTCCTGCCAACGTCTACGTCGATTTGAAAGCCGCTCTCGCTGACCCGGAGCACGTTTTTAAGGAGGCCGTGTTTACCTCTGAAGTGGTTGAAGCCATGCGACGTGTCCCACGCGACGCCGTACCGGATATGCCCGACCGTATCGTCGCAGCGACGGCCATATACTTCGGCGTTCCAGTCATCAGTCGACTTGGGAAAATTCGAGCATCGATCAACACTATTTGGTGATCCTCGAAGACCTAAGCCCACCGGCCATAAAAGCGGACGTAGATCCGGTCTAAGATTGCTAGAGATACGATCCAAGCTGTTCATATGAATAGAGATAAGCTACCATATAAGCGGCAATGGAACCGGACATAAAAGCGGCATACAGAGGCGAGCTGCCCTCACAAATGGAACCAATGCTGCTCGGCGAGAGCTATCGGCATCGCGGTCGAATCCTCGACCTCGCCTTCGAACTCGCTCAGAAATCCGCCGCGTTCAAGGCAAGCCTCCCGCCCAGTCTCCACCAATCCCTCGCCAACCTCGTCCGTTCCATGAACGGTTACTATTCCAACCTTATCGAAGGGCACGCCACTCATCCCATTGATATCGAGCGCGCGTTGCGAGACGAATATAGCCAGGATCCCCACAAACGCGACCTCCAACTCGAAGCCAAAGCCCATATCACCGTTCAAAAATGGATCGACGAAGGTGGCCTCGGCCCCTTGGCACCAACGTCAGTCGAAGCGCTCACCGAAATTCACCGCCGCTTCGGGGAA
>JANODS010001565.1:0-2793 GCA_031412835.1 Acidobacteriota bacterium
CCCGCTACGTCGGCATCTAGCCGCCACAAGCCCGGCCCTCCCTGCGGCACGTCTTCGGCGATCGTCCAATCCTGCAGATAAGTCGCGCGGTAGTGATAGGTCTTACCGACGCGGCCCTCGTCCACGATCTGCTTGGCCAGCGCAATCGACGGTACCCGCCGATAATTAAACCAAACCATATTGGCGACACCAGCCTTCTCGACCGCGGCCACCATCTCCTCGCCTTCGGCCACCGTCATCGCTAGCGGTTTCTCGCAAACGATCATCTTGCCGTTCGCCGCCGCCGCCAATGCGATCTCTTTGTGGGTGTTATTCGGCGAGCCGATATCGATCAAGTCAATATCCGGTGACTCGACTAACCTTCGCCAATCCGTCTCCACCCTCTCATAGCCCCAGTTATCGGCAAACGCCCGTGCTTTCTCCACATTGCGAGCACAGACCGCCTTCAAAACCGGGCGGTGTTGCACCGGGAAAAAGTCATTCAGCCGCTTATAGGCGTTCGAATGCGTCCGCCCCATAAAGCCATAGCCAATCATGCCTACGCGTAACTCTTTCATGCTCATGCTCCGTATTTACTCACCAAGCCATCCAGGGCTTTTTTGCATGTCTCGGTCGCGGCCCAGGCGTCCGGCCAGAAGCACAGGTCAATCGTCCACCAGTCATGCCGAATCATCGGCGCGGCGGCTTTCAATAGCTCCGGAACAATGACGTCAAAATCCAATACGCCCAGGCCGAAAGGCGGGTGGCTCGACGTCTCGTCGTCACCATTGGCGTCCTTATGGCATTGGTTGTCCGAGTCAATCAAGTGGATGTGGTTGATCCGCCCGTGCAACAGTTTGATGAACTCCACCTGGCTGCCGAACACCTCTTTCTCGCCCTCTTGCCTTACGCCCACTACGCCCACCATCTGCCCGTGGCAGGTATCGTACATCAAACCGAAATTATCCTTGCCGACCGCATCGTGCACCCGCACCACGTCGCTAGGTTTGTTGAACGCGAAACCCGGCTCAAACTCCCAAGCGACATACTGCCCGTTGCCCGCCGCAATGTCACAACACTCTTTCCACGCCCCGGCCACCCGCTTCAGCGCGGTGGCATAGTCGACATCCCGGTGAATCGTCGGCGGTTGCACGCAGTCCACGCGCACTCCACCGATCCCCAAGTCCTTGGCAAACTCGGAGTTTTTCCGAAACTCCTCGACATACTTGGACGTATCGTCGGTATTGACTAACTTCTCCCCCCACAGGTTCGCCGCGATCCCGCTGAAGCTCAACCCCCGCTCCTTCATCTGGGCGACTAACTCGGCCCGCTGTGCCTTCTCCGGCAACGCCCCCGCCCAGCCCTCGCTCGGCCCGTTCGGGTTCCCTGGGTTCGGATGGGGCGGAAACGATCCCAACTCCACGCCGTCAAAGCCCAGCGCCTTCAACTTCGAACACACCGTCTCAAAATCAATCGGATTCGGCCCATATGGCCCAATCGTGTACGCCCAGGTTCCAATCGATGTCCGTTTGCTCATCTCGATCTCCTAAAATTTCAAGCCTTTCAAATACGTGGCGCTGCCCCGCAGACTATCCAACGGATTTCCCGGCGTCTGATCCTGTTCGACGAAGAAATGCTTCGCCCCCGCCTTCTGCGCGGCCACCAAAACCGGCCCAATCGCGATGACACCCTTGCCCACTTCCTCAAACGCTTCCTTCGGAACCTTCTCGTTATACTGCGGCCCAATGCCGCCCTTGACATTCTTCATGTGCACGAGCGGAATGCGGCCCTTGAACTGTTCGAACACCTTCACTGGCTCTACGCCGCCCACTTTCGCCCACATGATGTCCAATTCCAACCCGACTAACTTCGGATCGGTGTTCTTCATCAGCACGTCGAGTAAGTTGCCGCCCCCGGCCACCGGCTCAAACTCAAACGCATGGTTGTGGTAGCAAAGGTTGATTCCAGCAGCGCGGCAGCGTTCCCCGGCCTTGTTGAGCGTATCGGCCAGCTTCTTGATCACGTCCACGCCGCCCCGGTCAGCCGGCGCGATGTACGGGCAAACGACGTAACTGAAGCCCCGCTTCTTCGCGTCATCCAGGGCTGGATTCAACTTGTCGATGTCCTTCGTGAACATCTGCGTATCGATATGCAGGCTCACCGGCTTTAGCTTGGTCTGCTTCAGGGCATCCCAAATCTTATCCATATTCGCGCGGATCACCTCCGCTTCGGTGTAGCCCGCGGCCTCCAGGCCCCGGAGCACCTCCAGCGGCTTTTCATTGATGATGGAGCGAAGCGAATAGAGCTGGGCTCCAAAACCCTTTAGCTGTTTGGCTTCAACAGCCGCGACGGCCGCCGAAGCGGCCAGGAAGGAACGACGAGACAAGGTTTGCATTACGCAACATCATATCGAATGGCGGCCGACATCGGTTTGCGTAAAATCGTTCCCCTTGTACAGCAGCGCCACGCCCTTGTCCTGCGCGAGGGCGTAGGCGAAACAATCGCCTAGATTCAGGCGCGAGGGACGACCACGGTAGCGAGCGAAGGCGGCTGCGGCCAGCTTGGCGTGGCTATAACTGATCGGCTCGACCGAAATCCTGAGATCCTTCACCCAGTCCTCGGCCATTGACGCTGCCTCGGAGCCCACTGCTCCCTGCAGACGAATCTCGACCTCCCACCAGTTAACCGGAGAAATCCACAATTTGTCCGCTGCTTTCAGTTCCCTTAGGTAGCCTGCGGCGTCTGGCTCGCTGAGCAAAACCGCCAAGACCGCTGATGCGTCCACGACCAAGTTCACTTAGGCATCCCCTCTTC
>JANODS010001566.1:0-1616 GCA_031412835.1 Acidobacteriota bacterium
AGCTGCCGACCTCGGCGCCGTCGGCAGCTTTTTGGATGTCGCCTTCGGTGGCATCGGGGACGCGGATGAAGGGCATGGCGGGGGCACCTTTGCAGGACATGACCATATGGCCGACGCTTTGGAAGGATAGGGTGCTGTGCTGCATTTCGATCCAGAGGAAGTCGAAGCCGGAGTTGGCCATGGCGCAATAGGTGTCGGGGTCGGGGATGGAGACGGTGCCTCCGACGACTTGTTTGCCGGCGGCGAGCTTTTGTTTGACGGTGTTGAAGATGCGAGGCTGAGTCTGGGCCTGCAGGGCTGCGGCGAAGAGGACGGCGGCGAGGCCGAGGGAACGGAACACGAGGGTCATCGCGTTACAGTATTCCATATGGCGACAAAAGGGAAGCGGTTCGGTTTATTTTTGCTGATGGCAGCGGGGCTGATGGGCCAGGCGGACCCGGGGTGGACGGGGCGGCAGGTGCGGGTGTTGGTGGATTTACCGGGGGATGATTCGGGGGCGGAGGTGCCGGGGGCGGCGGAGGAGTTGGCGGCGCGGGTGAAGAAGTATGGGGTGGGGGTGAGGCGTGGGCAGGTGGTGACGGTGACGGCGGTTAAGGTGAAGGGGGACCGGGTAGAGGTACATTTGAACGGTGGGGGATTTACAAATCGGGAGTTATGGTCTTTGCCGGGGGTTGATTCGATTCGGTGGGGTCGGAGTGAAGAGGAGGAGAGGATTCGGGGGAATATGATGGGGACGCGGGATAAAGATCGGCGGCGGCGTTTGCAGAGTGAGTATGACCGGGTGAGGCTGCGGCGGGTGAGGCCGTTGCGGGATGCCTATGAGCGGGAGCAGCGAGAGAAGCGGGGTTCGCGGTTGTATGTGCGGGGGACGGAGGCTGATTTGGCGAAGTTGTTGCTGGGGTATTTGGAGATGGTGAGATGAGGTCGCGTCTAATCGCGAGACGACTTTGCTGGAGGCGTTGGCGGAGGACTTGCGTCGGGAGGGGCGTCCGGTGCGGATCTTGTACGCTCGGGTGGGCGAGAGGTTGGCTCCGCTAGGAGCAGTTTTGCCGGGGGAGATTGTTTGTTTGAATGGGGCCGAGACGTTGGGCTATTGGGGGTGGTGGCGGTTTCGATGGGAGGCGAGGGGGGCGGCGGGGGTTTTGATTACGGCGCACCGGGAGGGTTTGTTGCCGACGTTGTGGCGATGCGAGACTTCGGCCGAGTTGTTCGAGGAGTTGGCGAATGAGTTGGCGCCGGTGGTGGATGCGTCGGCGGTTTTTGAGCGGCACGGGGGGAATGTGCGGGAGGCGTTTCGGGAGTTGTATCGGCGGTGCGCTGGTCAGACTAGGGACGGATCGGCCGACGGAAGAGTTTCGGGAGCGGAGTGAAGGGCACGTTGGGGTCGAGGGGGAAGATGGGCCGGGCGCATTTGGTGTGGCCGAGGTAGGGGAGGTTGGCGGAAGTGGAGCCGGGGGCGTCGATGTTGATGACTAACTCGGCACCTTCGTCGAACATGTGCGGCTGACAATGGGGGCTCTTGACGACCGTGGCGGCGAAGACGGCTGGGTCGAGATCGTGGGCGTAGAAGAGAGAGCGGTCGTAGAGATTGACCGCTTGCGAGGTGACGACGATCG
>JANODS010001567.1:0-3495 GCA_031412835.1 Acidobacteriota bacterium
TCTTCACCTCCGACAACGGCCCCGAGAATTTAACTTATCCCGTCCTCCAGGAGCATAACCATGCCAGCCAAGGGCCCCTCCGCGGAGCGAAGCGCATGCTGTGGGAAGGCGGTCATCGCGTTCCCTACATCGTCTGGGGTCCCGGCCGCGTCCCCGCCGGCCGCACCGAATCGGAAATTGTTTGCCACACCGACGTCATCGCCGCCGTCGCCTCCATCACCGGCTACAAACTGCCGCAAGACTCCGCCGAAGACGCTTACGACATCTCCGCCGCCTGGTTTGGCCGCAAGCGCAGCAAACCCATCCGCGAAGCCACCGTCCACCACAGCATCAACAACGAGTACGCACTCCGCCAGGGCGACTGGGTCTTCATCGATTCCAACGGCACCCACGGCCCCGCCGAACCCGCCTGGTGGCGAGACCGCAAAGGCATCAAAAAACATAGCGACCCCGGCGAACTTTTCCATCTCCAGGAAGACCTGGGCGAACTCAAAAATCTCTATACCGCCTACCCCGACAAAGTGAAGCAGATGAAGACGCTGCTCGAAAAATACAAAACCGAATCCCGCAGCGTCCCCCCGCGCTGAGCAGTACCACGGCAAAAAGATTCACGAGCCCAAATCGTACTAGGAAACGGCAAGCGCTCCGACAATCAAATACTTAACTTTGTTCGAGTTCAAGCACTCGACAAACTCTCGTAAGTCTGGGCTCAGCGGCATTGACAGCTCCCCGTTGCTGAATTGCGAGGAAGATTTCGACCCGCTGCTCTGGCGTCAGATCCCGACGCGCGAGAACGTCCGCGGCATCAGCCTCCGCAAAAGATTTGAAGACGATTGCTACTTTCTCCATCGCTTCACCATTTTAGCTTGATACCAGCCCCCCCTACCGCAACACCGGCAGCCCAATAAACGAAGCCTCCCCGGCAGCATGATGAATCCGCTGCGTAGCCTTTTTATAGTCTCCCGGCTTCGCCAAAAAGATATTCGCGACGAACGTCTGCGGATTCCGGTCATACAGCGGGAACCACGCCGACTGCACCTGCACCATCACCCGGTGCCCCTTCCGAAACACATGGTTCGCGTTCGGCAGCGCGAACCGATACGGCAGCGCCTTATTCGCCTCAATCGCCTTGGCAAACTCCAAACTCTCCCGATACCGCCCGCGAAAAATGTCTGCCGCCACCATCAGTTGATAGCCCCCCATCGCCGGCTGCTCCGCCACTTCATCCGGATAAACGTCGATCAACTTCACGACCCAGTCCGCATCCGTCCCCGTCGTTGACGCCACCAGATTCACTAGCGGCTCCCCCGCAATCCGCAGCGGAGCATCCAGCACCTCCGAAACAAATGTCGCCACATCCGGCCGCCCCGAAGCCTCCCGCTGATCATCCACCAGCCACAGCGGCCAAGTCAGTCCCTTCGCCAAGTCGTAGCCCATCGGTCGAATCGGCCGCGACCGAAACGGCACCGGCTTCGCCGGATCCGAGACATACTCCGTATACCGCTCTCCGCTTGGCTCTCCAAACCCGACCCTCCCCTCCGCCTGCAAGTACAGCCGTTTCTTAGCCGTCCCCGCCGGCGGCCAACTCGGCAACCGCCGCCACTTATTCGTCCCCGTCTCAAACGCCGTCACCGTCGCCAAGTCCGCCTTCGGAGCCCCCTCCCGCAGATACTGATCCAAAAACGGAGTCAGAATTTCCTCCCGAAAATACAACGCCGTATCGCTGTTAAACTTCAACGCCCCCAGCGAACTCCCCTCGCCAATCATCTGCCCGTGATACCAAGGCCCTACCACCATAAAGACTTTGTCGTTATTCACGTCCTTCGGCTTAATGGCCTTATAAACCGCCGGCGCGCCATAGATATCTTCCTGATCCCATAGACTGTGGACCAGCAACACCGGCACCGCCAACGGCTTCGCCGCCAGAATCTGATCCACCGCCTGGTCCTGCCAAAACGCGTCATACCCCGGATGTTCCACAATCTTTCGCCAGAACCCCGTCTGTTCCAACCCCCGCCGCCGACCCAGTTCCCCCGCCGAACCCGCTTGCAAAAACATGTCGTACTCGTCAAAGTGCGTCGACCACCAACCCAGAATCGAATCGTTATCCCGCGTCCCCTGTTGGTTCCAGATGTAGGGCATATTGATCTGCCGAAACGCGCCGTTGTGGAACCAATCGTCGCCCTTCCAACCGTCGACCATGGGGTTCATCGGCACGGAAACCTTCAGCGCCGGATGCGGATCCACCAGCGCCATCAGCGGCAGAAACCCGTCATAGCTGATCCCCAAAATCCCCACCCGCCCATTCGTCTCGGGGATGTTCTTCACGAGCCAATCGATCGTGTCGTAGGTGTCGGTGGCGTGGTCCACCGTCGTCGGGTTCCGTTTTCCGCGCAGAGGCCGATTCATCACATAGTCGCCTTCGGACCCATACTTCCCCCGCACGTCCTGCAACACGCGGATGTACCCGCCGTTGACGATGACGTCCGCCGCGTTGTCATACCCCTGCAGAATCGGCCCCAGCCGCGAACTCTGCGAATGGTTCGAAAGCGCCTTGGCATCATAAAGGAGTCCGCGTCAAAAGAATCGGAGCCTGCTTCGCCCCCTTCGGCACGAGCACGACCGTAAACAACTTCACCCCATCCCGCATCGGAATCATGACATGCTGCCGCGTATACTGAAACGCGTCCGCGGGAATCGTCAGTTTAGCCGGCGTCTCCGAAGGAAACGCGGCCGTCTGCAGCGGCCGTAAAGGAAGCAGAATCAATAGAAAGGAAAGTAGCTTTGCGAATGTCATGAAGCGATGAGAGATCTTCCGGTGATGATGCCACACGGACCACTCCGCCACCGGTGGTAAACTGCAGGCGATACCTAGTCCAACGACCGTGGAGGAAATTGTTCCGCTCGTCGAGGCGCTTCCGCCGTCAGAACGGGCTCGCCTGATCCGCCTGATCACTTGGCCCGTCCATGAGGCCATTCGAACCAGTCCTAATCGGTTCTCCACGGACGGAAATCCCCTTACCTGGGAGAGTGAAGGCTGGGAGAACGTGGCTTGAAGCGAGGCGAGATCCGCTGGTAGACGTTTCGCCTCCCAGACAAGCGCCGACTGGTACTGATTCTGACTCGAAGCGAAGTGATCGACCGTCTGAACGAGATTATCGTTGTGCCCGCGACGCGAACGATTCGCGGCCTGTCGACTGAAGTAGTGTTAACTCCAGAAGATGGTATGCCGGTTACATGCGCGTTGAATTTCGACCACGTGTCGACGGCACGGCGCACTTGAATCGGACCGATCTTAAGCTACTTTCTGCTAGAAACACGGTTGGCGCTATTCTGCGGTTGGGGGCCAAAGTCCCGCGGTTCCCGGAGTGTCCGCCACTCCGAAGCTACCTGCGCGAACAGGTTACACGGTCGTTGATCTGGCTGAGTGATAGGCCGCGGATCGAGTGTGAGGTTCCGCGGAAACAAAGAATCCAATCCTTCCTTTATTTCGCG
>JANODS010001568.1:0-1635 GCA_031412835.1 Acidobacteriota bacterium
GATACGGAGAACATTGAGGCGTCGCAGTTGGCGGCGATTCAGGAGCTGGTGGATGGGCCGTACGACGCGGTGGCTTCGATCGATGGGGATAGCGATCGGCCGTTGTTGTTGGGGGTGGGGGCGGACGGGAAGGTGCGATTCTTTGGGGGCGATTTGTTAGGGATGGTGGTGGCGGAATATTTGAAGGCCGATGCGGTGGTGGTGCCGATTAGCTGCAACGACGCGATTGACCGGGGGGCGCTGGCAGGGGTGGTGGAGGCGAAGACACGGATCGGGTCTCCGTATGTGATTGCAGGGATGGAGGCGGCGTTGGCGGGGGGCAAAAAGGCGGTTTGCGGGTGGGAGGCGAATGGGGGATTTTTGTTGGGTTCGGATCTGCCGGGATTGCGGGCGCTGGCGAAGCGGGACGCGTTCTTACCGTTGTTGTGCGCTTTGTTCGCGGCGGAGAGCGGGACGCTGGGGGAGTTGTTTGATCGACTTCCGGCGCGGTTTAGCAAAGCGGCGTTGTTGAAAGAGTTTCCGCGGGCGACGAGTTTGAAGATCCTGGAGCAACTGACTCCGGAGACGATTGGGCGGTTTTTCGGGGCGACAGACGGGTTCAGTGGGTTGGAGCGGATTGACAGGACGGACGGGGTCCGGATGATTTTCTCGAACGGGGATGTGGCGCACGTGCGTCCATCAGGGAACGCGGACGAGCTGCGGATTTATGCGGTGGCCGATTCGCAAGAGCGGGCGGAGGCGATTGCGGAGGCTGGGGTTCGGCCGGGGGGGATATTGCGGCGGCTGGAGGAGTTTGTGGGAGCGGCCGCCCCATTTAAGAATTGACGCATGAAGAGAAGCGCCGAGCGGATGCGGCCTTTGACGGTGCCGAGGGGGAGACCGGTGCGATCGGCGATTTCGGTGTGGCTGTAGCCATCGATGAAAGCCATGCCGACGAGGTGCTGTTGTTGGGTCGGTAAATGGGCGAGGGCCTTGCGCACGAGACCGACTTCGAACAGGATGACTTGCTGGTGCTCGCCGTCGGCTTGGAGGCTCGAATCGAGGAGGGGTTCGAGGAAGGCGGTTTTGCGGCAGCGGCGGAGAGCGTCGAGGGCGCGGCTCCGGGCGATCATGTAGAGCCAGGTGAAGGGAACGCCGCGGCCGTGGGAGTAGTTGGCGGCGCTGAGCCAGACGTAGCGGTAAAGGTCCTGCATGACCTCCTCGGCGTCGGCGGGGTCGCGGACGAGCTTGCGGATATAGGCAGAGAGGGGGCCGTGGGTGGCGTAGTAGAAGTCCGCCATGGCGTCGGGATCGCGCTGGGAGATGGCGGCGAGCAGATCGTTGAGCTTACGGTCGCGGTCGGTCATTTGCCACTCTCGTCGGGGGCGGTTTCGGACATGGTGGCGAGGTACTGGAGGTTTTGGGCGGCGATCCAGGGGGCTAGATCGTCGAGAGAAGCGGAGCGGAACTCGGCGGAAGTCTGGACATGCTGGATTAAATAAGACGCGGCGGAGCCAGCATCCGCACCGGCTACGAGGCGGCAGCGGATGAGGAAGGAACTTTGAAATGTCATGTGGCAAGTGTGCCGGAGGGGTCTTCCAAGGGGCTGCCGGACGGTTTCGCTTCGACTTCCAAGGGGTGCCAAGGCGTGGAAGT
>JANODS010001569.1:0-1019 GCA_031412835.1 Acidobacteriota bacterium
CGTGAAGGCGCCCAATTCACGAACGCCTTCGTCACCACCCCCCTCTGCTCCCCCAGCCGCGGCTCCTTCCTCACCGGCCAATACGTCCAGACCCACGGCGTCGTCGGCAACACCCCCGCCGGCACCCCATCAGCCACAAGCTCGAAACCTTCCCCAAACTCCTCCAGGCCAGCGGCTACGAAACCGGCTATTTCGGCAAATGGCACATGGGCAACGACGCCTCCCCCCGCCCCGGGTTCGACCGCTGGGTCTCCTTCAAGGGCCAGGGCGTCTACAACGATCCCCCTCTCAACATCGACGGGCAGGAGTCCAAAGCCACCGGTTACATCACCGACATCCTCTCCGATCACGCCGCCAAATTCATCGAAAAACCACACACCAAACCCTTCTGCGTCTACATCGGCCACAAAGCCATCCACGGCCGGCGTCGGCAAAGTCCTCGCCTCTCTCGAGAAGACCAACCAACTCGACAACACCGTCTTCGTCTTCACCTCCGACAACGGCTAATTCTGGCGCGAACACGGCCTCGGCGACAAACGCTGGGCCTTTGACGAATCCATCCGTATCCCCCTCCTGATGCGCTATCCCAAGCTCCTCAAGCCCGGAACCAAAATCCCCGCCCTCGTCGCCAACATCGACATCGCCCCCACCTTCCTCGACCTCGCCGGAGCTCCCATTCCATCGCAGATCCAGGGCAAATCCCTCCGCCCGGTCCTCAAGAACCCCAAAGCCAGGGTTCGCACCGAACTCTTCTGCGAGTACTTCCTCGAAACCCAGTTCCCCAAAACCCCCACTTGGAATCCTTTGCGGCACGCCTGGCCAAACCCGGCGTACCGGAAGCTTAAGTCGGCCGGCAAGAACCAGGCCCGGAGGCAGAGCAAATGGCAACAGCACTGTCACCCAGGTCCCTGGGCAAAAATGTCACCTGAGTCGTTGAACCGTACCTCTATTCGTTATTCCGTCGGTCCGTTGTCTTTCCAGGGCATTGACCCCTGAACTGTGGTGCAACCCGTCGCCTC
>JANODS010001570.1:0-2515 GCA_031412835.1 Acidobacteriota bacterium
GTTTCGTACGCCGCGCCATTCAGGGCTCCCGCAGCTCTAGCAGACCCTTGACGCCAAACCAATGGCTGATCGGGGCAATCGCCTTCGCCGTCTTCTTCTTTTTCTTTCGGTTCATCAGGCCTTAAGCGAAATCCCCCGACCCAAATCCAACCATCCCCAACAGAATCGTAGTATAGTCTATAGAGAACTATAGATTATGCTATCAGGCCACCTGGACCACCTCGAAGCCGAGTCAATCCACATCTTAAGGGAAGTAGCCGCAAGCTTCGC
This sequence comes from Acidobacteriota bacterium, assembly GCA_031412835.1. Taxonomy (GTDB): domain Bacteria; phylum Acidobacteriota; class Terriglobia; order Bryobacterales; family Bryobacteraceae. The sequence continues at coordinate 271 of JANODS010001570.1, forward strand.
CCGCCCCGTCATCCTGTATTCCGTCGGAAAAGACTCCTCCGTCTTGGTCCATCTCGCCCGTAAAGCCTTCTTTCCAGGCAAGATACCCTTTCCCCTCGTACACATCGACACCACCTACGAATACCCCGAACTCATCGAATTCCGCGACTGGTTCGTCAAAGAAATCGACGCCAACCTCATCGTCCACGTCAACGAAGAAGCCGTCGCCGCCGGCACCAACCCCTACGCCCTCGGCACCGCCAAATGCTGCAGCCTCCTCCGCACCCGCGCCCTCGTCGAAGGCCTCCAAAAACTCCAGGCCGACGCCGCAATCGGCGGAGCCCGTCGCGACGAAGAAAAATCCCGCGCCAAAGAACGCGTCTTCTCCTTTCGAAACCAGTTCGGCCAATGGGACCCCAAAGACCAGCGCCCCGAACTCTGGAACCTCTACAACCCCAAAGTCGACCCCGCCGAATCCATGCGCGTCTTCCCCCTCTCCAACTGGACCGAATTCGACATCTGGAAATACCTCGAGCGCGAACACATCCCCATCGTCCCCCTCTACTACGCCGCCCCGCGCGAAGTCTACGTCCGTGGCAACACCCTCATCCCCGTAAAGGCCAACGTCCGCCCCCTCCCCGGCGAGACCCCGCAAATCCGCACCTGCCGCATGCGCTCCCTCGGCTGCACCCCCTGCTCCGGTGCCATCGAATCCGACGCCGACACCATCCCCAAAATCATCGACGAGCTCTTCAGCTTCCGTCGAAGCGAACGCGAAAACCGCGTCATCGATCACGACCAGGAAGGCTCCATGGAAATCAAAAAGCGCGAGGGCTATTTCTAAATGCAAACCACCCTACGCTTCTCCACCGCCGGCAGCGTTGACGACGGCAAAAGCACTCTCATCGGCCGCCTCCTCTTCGACACCAAAGGTGCCTACGAAGACCAGATCGAAGCCGTCAAAAAGTCCAAAGTCAACCGCAGCGGCCGCGAGATCGACCTCTCCCTGCTCACCGACGGTCTCAACGCAGAACGCGAGCAAGGCATCACCATCGACGTCGCCTATCGCTTCTTCGCCACACCCACGCGCAAATTCCGCATCGCCGACACCCCCGGCCACGAGCAATACACCCGCAACATGGCTACCGGAGCTTCGACTTCCGACGCCGCCATCATCCTCGTCGACGCAATCAAAGGCGTCAGCCGTCAAACCCTCCGCCACGCCACCATCTCGCACCTCCTCGGCATCGAGCACCTCATCTTCGCCATCAACAAAATGGACGCGATGGGCTGGAGCGAAGAAGTCTTCACGAACATCAAAACCACTCTTGAGGAGCACAGCAAACGCTGGCCCGGCGCGAAGCTCCACTACCTCCCCGTAAGCGCCCTCGACGGCGACAACGTAGCCACCCGCAGCGACGTCGTCACCTGGTACAACGGCCCCAGCCTCCTCGATCTCCTCGAGAACCTCGAGATCAGTCCCGCCGCCGCCAACTTCCGTTTCCCTGTCCAATACGTAGTCCGTCCCGGCGACGGCTTTAGAGGCTTCGCCGGCCGCATCGCCAGCGGCAGCGTCAAACCCGGCGACGCCATCGTAGTCCTCCCCAGCGGTCGCCGCGCCACCGTCAAAGAGATCTCAACCTTCAATGGCCCCCTGGCAGAAGCAAGCGAAGGCCAAAGCATCACACTAGTGCTGAACGAAGAAGTCGACGTCAGCCGGGGCGACGTGATCGCTCTCGAAACCGCCCGCCCCGAACTCTCCCGCCACCTCGAAGCAGACCTCGTCTGGATGGCCGAAGAACACCTCGAACCCGGCACTCCCTACCTCCTCAAATCCCCCACAAGAGAACTCAGCGCCAAGATCGCCAAGATCGAATGGGCCCTCGACCCCGAAACCGGCAACCATCTCAAAGCCACCTCAGCCGCCCTCAACGATCTCCTCCGCGTCTCAATCGAAACCACCCAACCCCTCGCCTTCGACCCCTACGTCAAGTGCCGCGAAACCGGCAGCTTCATCCTCGTCCACCCGCGAACCAACCGCACCATCGCCGCCGGCATGATCGTCCGTGGCACGCAAAAGACCGTCCGCAACGCAAACACACTAGCCTTCGATCTCGGCCCCGTCACCGCCGGCGAACGCGTAGAGCGCTACGGCCACATGCCAGCCATCGTCTCCAGCAAAGACCCCGATCTGCTCGAACGCATCCTCTTCGAACACGGCGCGCTAGTCCTCCGCTGGCAAGGCGAAGTCCCCCCACAACTCGAA
>JANODS010001571.1:0-1089 GCA_031412835.1 Acidobacteriota bacterium
AATCGCTTTCGCGAAAAAATTCTCCGCCCCAAAATTTCCCGATTTCAAAACCAACCGCAGCACCGGCTCCTCCATCGTCCGCAACGCCGGCACCCCCGGATCAATCACCCTCACCACCTCCGCCGCCTGCACCACCAACGCGCTCACCACCGCCCCGCTCGTCTCCCCACCCGCCACAATGAGCCGTCTAAACCCCTTCTCCGCCACCAACCGCCGCGCCAACTCGCCGAACAACCATTCAATCTCCGCAGCGGCCCCCTCCTGCTGCGCCGCCTTCTCCGCCGAGGATCGAACCACCAACGGCCGCCCCTCTATCGCTAGCAAGCGCGTCAACTCCCCCTCCCGATCCCGCAACAGCCCCGCCACGTCCACCGTATGCTGCGGCGCCGAAAACACCCGCAACTGCCGCAGCGTCATCGCCGAACAACTACCCGCCAAAATCGCCGTCGGGACGCCCGCGTCCACTGCCGCCGCCTCCTCCTCACTGCCACTCAACCACCCCCGCCGCCGCCATACCCCTGGCAACGCCACGCCCCATCCGCTCCCTCCGCACAGCAACGGCAAGTCCGCGAACGCCTCCGCCGCCAACTCCAAATCCAAATTCTCCACCGCATCCACCAGCGCCATCTCCACCCCCGACGTCCGCAAGTCCTCGGCTTTCTCCTTCAAAGGCCCCCGCACATCACGCAGCGGCAACAAACCAATCTTCCGGTCCGTCTGCAACCCCAGCCAACGAACCAAATTCGCATCCGTCATCGGGTTCAGAGGATGATCCCGCAAAGGGGACTCATCCAACAGCACCCCATTCACAAACAGGTGCCCCAAATACTGCGTCCGCCCGTTCACCGGCAGAGCCGGCAGATGCACCGTAAACCGGCTCCCCGTCGCCGCCAACAGCGCCTCCGTCACCGGGCCAATGTTCCCCCGCGGCGTCGAATCAAACGTCGAACAATACTTAAACAAGGTCTGCCGAGGCCAAAGCGGCTGGACGGCCTCGTACGCCGCGACCGCCATCTCCCGAGCCTCCCCCGCCGCCACCGACCGCGTCTTCAAACACACCACCACCGCCTCGTACCGCCCCTTCCACCC
>JANODS010001572.1:0-1692 GCA_031412835.1 Acidobacteriota bacterium
AGGGTCGGTTTGTTCCGGGAAACCATGCAGTCGAGGAAGTTGCCCACGTGGGTGTCCATCGTATTGAGGTCCTGCACCGGGATTTTGACGTCTTCGGTGCCGAACTTGTACTTGTCGCCGCCGATCGGCTTTCGCGTGCCAGCGCGCCCGGCAACTTCCGGCTTCAGGGTCAGGAACGGAGAGAAGCCTTCGAACCGTCCGTGCTCCACCATGATGATGGTGCCTTCGTGGCCACGAATCAAACCCGGGATGTGCTGGGAGTTCGCCATGGACGAACTGAGCACGAGCGAGTGGCCTTCGGCGTAGTCAGCGAGCAGGTTGAACGTATCGGGCACTTCGCGGTCTTTGAACTCGTAGATGCCGCCGCCGGCCATGACCCGGGTGGGGTACTGCGGCCTGGTCCAGCAGATGTTCATCGGGGCCACGACATGGAAGAATAGATCGGTGGCGATGCCGCCGGAGTAGTCCCAGTATTTGCGAAAGCGGAAGAAACGATCAGCGTCAAACGGGCGCTTGGTGGCGCTGCCGAGCCACATTTTCCAATCAATAAAATCGTCGCCCTTGCCTTCGGGACCGGCGGCAGCGTCGATCGGCCAATTCCATTCGCCCTCGACCGAATTCCGGTGGTAGGAGCCCTGGCTGAGCAACATCTTCCCGATGGCACCGTCGGCGATGTACTTTTTGGCCTGATGCCATTGGTTGCCGGAAGTGGTTTGGGATCCGACCTGGAGAACGCGCTTGGTCTCCTTGACGGTGTCCATGAGCTGCTTCACTTCTTCCACCGTGTGGCACATCGGCTTTTCGACGTAAACGTCTTTGCCGTTATCCATGGCGGCGAGAGCGACTTTGGCGTGCCAATGGTCCGGGGTAGCGACAATGACGGCGTCCAGTTCCGGATTGTTAACGACTTCGCGCCAGTCGAGTGTCCCTTTGGCTTTAAACTTCGCGGCAGCCGCGGTGACCCGTTTCTGGTAGACATCGCAGACCTGAGTGATCTGGCATTTGCCGGTTTGCTCGCCGAGTTTGGCGAACACGTTCGCGACGTAGTTGCCTCGACCGCCGACGCCTACGATGCCAATGTTGATCTTGTCATTGGCGCCGACGACGCGACCGGCTTTGCCAGCCGGCTTGGCGGCAAAGGCCGAACCAGCGGCGGAAAGCGCAGCACCGGCGCTGCCGGAATTAATCAGAAAATCTCGTCGATCCATGCGGGGGACTCCTTTGGCCAGCGGCCAAACGGGGCCGTTGGACACACTTCCATTGCAGGGCGTTGGGCCCTGATTTGAGTGTACACCGGACAACGTGCTTCGCCAAGGCTTACGGGTTGGTTCGCAGTCGGGAGGAGGAGCGGAGCGGTGGCGGTTGGAAAATTCGATACCAGACGTAGCTTGTCAGGATACTGCCGGCCGAAATGACCAGATTGCCGACGTCCTTGACTTCGTTGGGGAAGAACCGCATCGCGTGCCCCATGGCGTCGATCGTGCACTGCAGACCCAGGCCGGCGCTGATAAGTAGAATGGTCGCGTCGCGCTTTCGATTGCTGAGGAGGAGCGACCAGAGAATCATGTTCATGATCGCTGAGACGAACGCCACGTCGCGACTGATGAACGTCATCCAGCGATTCGGTAGTCCCGAAACTGCGATTGGATAGTGGAATGTGCTGGAGCCGATGATCGCCACGACGAACGCCAA
>JANODS010001573.1:0-5119 GCA_031412835.1 Acidobacteriota bacterium
GCTCCAGCTTTAACCGCACCGCCGGGTCGCTTCCCCAATTCGATGCCACCTTCGATCCGTTGGGCAAAAACGGAATGCTTGCCGATACCTGGGTCGTCAACCCCACCACCACGAGCGAACTCCGCCTCTCTTACGGCCGCGCCAGCGCCCTCTTTAATCCCGCCAACGAACCCGTCACCCCCCGGTTCATCGTCGCCGGGCTCGCAGGATTCGGAACTGTCCAGTTCTGGCCCCAAGGCCGCATCTTCAATGTCTATCAAATCGCCGACGTAGTCTCCCATGTCCGCGGCCGCCACATCCTCAAAGCCGGCGTCGACCTCCGCCGCATCCAGGACAACTCCATCAACGACTCCTCCCGCCGCGGCGTCTACAACTTCGCCTCCCTCGATACCTTCCTCGCCGGCACCCCCGCCGCCTTCTCCCAAGTCTTCGGCAACACCTATCGCGGCTTCCGCATGGACTACCACGGCTTCTTCGTCCAGGACGATTTCAAAGTCTCGCGCAACCTCACTCTTAACCTCGGCCTCCGTTGGGAATTCCAAGGCGGCCTCGCCGAAGTCAACCAACTCCAGTCCGTCCTCGACCCCCGGCTCACCGGTGCCATCGGCCAGGCCGGCACCGGGATCCTCGGTGGCTTTCGCAATGAAAAACCGGTCATCGAAGGCCGTTACAACCTCGCCGCTCCCCGCCTCGGCTTTGCCTGGAATCCGAACGCCGGTCGCTTCGCCGTCCGCGGCGGCTACGGCATCTACTTCGACTCCCAACTCTTCAACGGCCTCCAGGCCGGTCGCACCACCCCTCCGACCAACTACACCGGCAGCCTCGCCGCCGCCCAAATCACCGGTGCCAATAGCTTCACGAACCTCCTCGCCGGCACCGCCCCCGTCCAACGCGAATTCTCCAGCCAAATCGGCGGCTTCGGCGCCCTCCGCAATCTCGGCGGCATCACCTCCCAACTCCCTCAACTCCGCAACCCCTACTCTCAACACTACAGTCTCGGCGTTCAAACCCGTCTCGCCGCCGACATGGTCTTCGACCTCGCCTACGTCGCCACCAAGGGCACCGCCCTCACCACCCTCGGACCCGGCAACGCCACCGATCCCTCTCAGCGCCCCGCCCCGGCCACGAGCCTCGCCGACGAGCAAGCCCGCCTCACCCAGTTCCAACAGTTCGCCGCCCGCGTCAACGGCGGAGCCAACGCCCCGGCCACCGTTCGCATCGATCCCCGCTTCAACACCGTCAATCTCATCCGCGACAACGGCAGCTCCATCTACCACTCCCTCCAATCCGAGTTCCGTAAAACCCTCTCCCGCGGCCTCATGATCCAAGCCGGCTATACCTGGTCCCGCTCCATTGATAACGGCTCCGACTACAGCCCCGGCCAAGCCACCACCGATCGTGGCTTCGCCCAGGATCAGTTCAACTACCAAGCCGAACGCGGCCCGTCCTCCTACGACATCCCCCACCGCTTCATCCTCTCTCACGTATGGGAACTGCCCTTCTATAAGGAACAGAAGGGGCCCGTCGGCCGCGCCCTCGGCGGTTGGACCTTCGCCTCCATCAACCAGTTTCAAACCGGGATCCCCTTCACGGTGATGAGCGGTGCCCGCCTCGGCCTCGCCGACGTAAACATGGACGGAGACATCTCCGGAGCCTTCGATAATGCCCGCGCCTCGTGCGTCTCCGGCGGCACCGGCTTTACCTTCGGCGACCGTTCCACCCTCCCCGCTCCCGCCGCCCGCGGAGTCAACGGCTCGGCCAACTCTGCGAACTTCAAATACGTCCAACCGCTCCTCGGCAACCACGGCACCTGCGGTCGCAACACCGAACGCATGAACAACCTCGTCAACTTCGATTGGACTTTCTCGAAAAACGTCCGCCTCTACGAACGCCTCAGCGTCGAATTCCGCACGGACCTTTTCAATATCTTCAACGTCCCCTTCCTCACCGCCGCCGGGGACGATTTCCGTAACCTATCCAGCCCGCTATTCGGCCAAACCAACGCCGCGGCCCCCAGCCGCCGTCTGCAAATGTCCTTGAGACTCACATGGTAATCCTTCGCCTCCTTCTCCTCTCCGCCCTCCCCATTCTCGCGCAGAACGCTTCCCTTAGCGGCCTTGTCCTCGACCCCTCCCGGTCGGCGATCCCTCAAGCCGCCATCACCATCACGAATGACGAAACCAACATCGTCACCCGTCTCGTCTCCAACGCCGAAGGCCTCTTCGTCGCCCCCTCCCTCCCTCCCGGCCGCTACAAACTCGAAGCATCGAAAGCCGGCTTCCAGCCCATCGTCCTGGAATCCATCGCCCTCGATTCCCAACAGTCCCGCCGCGTCCAACTCACCCTTCCCGTCTCCCAACTCTCGCAGCAGATCGAAGTGAAGGATGCCAACATCCTCGAAGAATCCTCCTCCGTCTCCTCCACCATCGACCGCCGCCAGATCAACACCCTCCCTCTCAACTCCCGAGACTTCAACCAACTCATCCTTCTCGCCGGCGGCGCCGTCGAAAACATCAACTCCGGCAACGGTCGCGATTTCGGCGGCGTCGCCGTCAACGGCAATCGCGCGTTCTCGAACGACTATCTTATCGACGGCGTCCCCAATAACGATATCTACCAGGGCCGCGCCGCCATCCCGGTTTCCATCGACGTCATCCGCGAATTCCGCGTCACCTCCGGCGTCGCCACCGCTGAGTTCGGTCAAGCCGGTACCCAGGTCTCCGTCGTCTCCCGCTCCGGCACCAATCGCTTCCACGGCAGCGCCTTCGAATACTACCGCGGCACCACCGGCCAAGCCCGCAACCCCTTCAACTTCGAAAACCTCCAGCCCTTCTCCCGCCACCAGTTCGGCGGCTCCCTCGGCGGACCCATCGTTCGCAACCGAGCCTTCTTCTTCTCGAACTACGAAGGCAACCGCCAGGCCGAAACCCAAACCCGCGTCGCCACCGTCCCCCTCGATCCCATGTGGCGCGGCGACTTCTCCAGCCTCCTCGCCCGAGGGATCCAACTCCGCGATCCCCTCGCCGCCGACCGTCCCGTCGTCCCTGGCAACCGCCTCGACCAGTATCAATCCGGTCGCCTCGTCTCCGCCACCGCCCAAAAGCTTCAGCCCTTCTGGGGCAGCCCCAACCAGCCCGGGTTAAACAATAACTCCATTCGCAACGTACAGGAAGTTACTAACTCCAAACAATACACCCTGCGCGGCGACTTACTGTTCCCTAAGGGGCATTCCCTCGGCCTCCGCTACACCGGGTCGGACTTGGCCAACACCGCGCCAAACCTCATCGGCAATGGCTCCGGTCTCGACCGCCCCCTCCAAAACTCCAACGGCAGTCTTACCTTCTCCAGCCCCCTCCGCCCCAACCTCTTCAACGAATTCCGTTTCTCCGGTGCCTGGTACTACTCGCCAACTCTTTACCTCGACGGCGGCCTCCCCACCGTCGAATCCCTCGACCTCCGCGGCTTCGAAAAGGGCGATAACTTAGTTCCACCCCTCCCCCGCATCACCTTCACCGGTGGCGACGCTTTTACCCAACTCAACTACGGCACCAATGCCAATTTCGGCATGGCCGCTCTCCTCAAAGAAAGCCTCATCTATACGACGTCCGACACCCTAACCTACGTCCACGGTCGCCACACCATTAAAGCCGGCTTCGAACTCCGCGCCGCCAAGCTCCCCACCATCCAGCAGACCAACGCCCGTAGCTCCCTTACCTTCCGCGCCGCCACCACGGGCCTCTCCACCGGCTACGCCTTCGCCGATTTCCTCATCGGCGTCCCCGCCTCCACCCAGGAAATCCCCCTTAAATCCACCGTCCTCCTCCGGCAACAAGAACTTTCCACCTTCATCCAGGACGATTGGCGTATCAACTCCCGCCTCACCCTCAACCTCGGCCTCCGCCACGAGATCTTCCTGAACCCCAAAGAAGACCTCTCCCGCATCGCCATGTTCGATATCGGCACCGGCGGCATCGTCGTCGCCACTCAAAACGGCAAGCTCCCCGAAGATCAATATCTCCCCTCCGTCGTCGCTAAACTCCGTCGCCCCGATGGCTCCTGGCCCTTCCCCCTCCGCAGCGACGTCGAAGCCGGCCTCGAACCTGGCCGCCTTCTCAAAACGAACTACAACTACTTCGGCCCCCGCGCCGGCCTCGCTTGGCAGCCTTTCTCGAACGGCCGCACCCTCCTCCGCGGCGGCTACGGCATCTTCTACACCCGCTACCCCCGCCAATATCTCCTTCAAACCCTCTTCATCAACCCGCCCTTCGCCGGCGTTTTCAATCACACCAACGTCCTCCAACCCAACGGCGCCCCGCTGCTCACCCTTGACCAGCCCTTCCCCGCCGCCGGCGGTGCCGCCACCGTCTCCCCCGCTGGCATGCAGCGCGATTTCGGCCTCCCCTACAACCAGCAGTGGAACCTGACTCTCGAACAAAACCTCGGCTGGCAGACCGTCGCCAGTCTCGGCTACATCGGCAACCGCGGCGTCCATCTGTTCCGCTCCATCAACGCCAACGCGCCCCGTCTCAACCCCGCCAACGGCCAACTCATCCGCAACCTCTCCGCCGCCTTCGGCACCGCCGCCGTCAACTACCGCCAAACCGACGGCAATTCGATCTATCACGCCATGCTTCTCGAAGTCCGCAAACGCATGGCCCGCGGCCTCTCCTTCCAAGCCAATTGGACCTGGGCCAAAGGCATTGACGACACCGGCTCCACCGTCCAAGCCGCCCTCCTCGACGTCCAAAATCTCGGCCGCGACCGCGCCGATTCCGACTACGTCCGCCGCCATCAGATCACCGCCAACGCCACCTGGGACCTCCCCGCGCTGCGCAACCAAGCCCCTCTCGTCCGCCACACACTCGGAGGCTGGCGCGCCTCCGGCATCGGCCGCTTCACCACCGGCCGCTTCCTCACCGCCTCCTTCACCGCCGTCGGCGGCCTCTCCAACGGTCGTCCCGACGTCGTCGCCAACCCCAACCTCCCCCGCTCCGAGCGCACGCCCCAGCGCTGGTTCAACGCCGCCGCTTTTCGTGAAGTCCCCCCCAACGATCCCGTCACCGGTCAACCCCGCTTCGGCAACTCCGGCCGCAACAACATCGTCGGCCCCGGTCTCGCC
>JANODS010001574.1:0-1018 GCA_031412835.1 Acidobacteriota bacterium
CGGAAACGGCCCCGGGAGGTCCCCCACCGACAGCACCAGCTCGGCTCCCGGATTGGCTGCCACCAACTTTTCGAAGAGTTCCGGCCAGTGGTAGATCTGGCTGCCGAACGAGGCGTAGATCACGGGCTGATCGCTGCGCAACGGTTCCATTGTCACCTCGTCTCCCCGCGCCCACAACGGGAACGAGGGGCCGACCAGGTGCACCCCGGCCACCGGCCCACAAAGCGCCTCGGTGGTAAACGCGACGTTCAAATAGGGCGACAGTCGATCGCACCCGGCGTACCGGCCGGGCGGTCGCCGCAGCGCTCGGGCGGTGCGCAGCAGATCGCTGTCCAAGTCCGCCGGCAACACCGGATTCAACGAGTTCGAGACCGCCGCCCAGGGCAACCTCGCCGCCTCCGCCGCCAGCGACGCCGCATAGTAAAGCGGGTCGACGACGACGACATCCACAGCCGCTTCGCGATACCAACTCCGCAGTTGCTCCACCTGCTCCTCCAGGCCCCCCAGCAGCAGTTGCCCGACCCACGCGGCCAACCGGTCCGCGTCCTGAATCAGCTCGACGAGCGCCGCTCCGTGGGTCGGCCGATCCGAGCTGCCTGGCAACTGGTGAAATGCCAAGCCCGCGGCGCCGATCTGCGCCGCGATGTCGCTCGGTGCGCCAATCACGACTGTATGCCCCAAGTCTTTCAGGGCCTGCGCGGGGCCGATGTACGGGTTCACGTGCCCCTTCTCCGGGATCAACGCAAAGGCGATTTTCATGCGCTTCCCCATCGGGAAAACCACGTCATCGTAGCCAGAAGCCGGAACTGCAATCCGGTCGCTCGATCATCCTGCGGTGGCCCCAAGGCTTCGACGAAGTCCGCCTCAATGTAGGGCACCAGCCAATCGCCGTGCTCGGCCCAGGCTTGGCGGAACAGGCGGTGCACGGCCATTCTGCCGCCGAGGTTTTTCGTCAACGCGGACTTCGGCCGCCACGCGATTTCGGGCGGCAAAACCGTGGCTGCCACCGAACGGAGAT
>JANODS010001575.1:0-3791 GCA_031412835.1 Acidobacteriota bacterium
CCATGGGGTGGTGCGGACTCCATCGAACTACGGCCTGATGGGCGAGAGGCCGGCGAACCCGGAGTTGCTTGAATATTTAGCGGGGCGGTTCGTGGCGCTGCGATGGTCGCCGAAGGCGCTGATTCGGGAGCTCGTGCTGTCTGCGACCTATCAGGCATCTAGCGCGAACGCGGTGGAGGGCGATAGAGTGGATCCGTCGAATCGGCTCTTCTGGCGGGCGGAGCGGCGGCGGATGGATGCCGAGTCAATGCGGGATGCCATTCTGGCCGTGAGCGGGGAGCTTGATTGCACGGTGGGGGGCGAGTCGGCGGATTTGGATGATCGCAACTTGCGGCGGACGGTGTATGCGCGGGTGGGGCGGTACCAGCAGAATGAGACGCTGGCCCTTTTTGACGTCCCGAGTTCGAGCGCGAGCGCCGAGCATCGGGCGGCGACGAATGTGCCGCTGCAGCGGTTGTTCTTTCTAAACAGCGATTTCATCAAACGCCGGGCGAAGGCTTTCAGCGGGCGGATATCGAGCGTGGAGCGGGCGTACGAGCTATTGTTCCAGCGGGCTCCGTCAGCGCGGGAGAAAGAGCGAGGCGAGCAGTTTTTGCGGGAGGCTTCGAAGGCCGAGTATGCACAGGTTTTGTTGAGTTCGAACGAATTTCTTTATGTTGACTAGAAGAGAGCTACTGGCGCGCGTGGGATGTGGCTTCGGAGGCGTCGCGCTGTCGGACCTGATGGCGGCGGACGCCTTTGCGCCGAAGATGCCGCACTTTCCGGCCAAGGCGAAACACGTGATCTACCTCGTGTTGAACGGGGGCATGTCGCAGGTGGATACCTTCGACCCGAAGCCGTCGCTCGCCAAGTATCACGGGCAGTCGATGCCGGGCGGGAACCCTAAGACCGAACGGGTGACGGGGAGCCTGATGCGGTCTCCGTTCGCGTTTAAAAAGTACGGGCAAAGTGGGATTGAGGTGAGCGAGATTTTCCCGAAGATCGGTTCGATGATCGATAAATTCACCGTCGTGCGGTCGATGTACAACGATGTGCCGAACCATGAGCCGTCGCTGTTTATGACCAATTGCGGGGCGATTCAGCCGGGTCGGCCGTCGTTGGGCAGTTGGCTGACGTATGGGTTGGGGACGGAGAATCGGAACCTGCCGGGCTTTGTCGTGATGTGCCCCGGGACGCCCGTGGTGGGGCCGCCGCTGTGGGAGAGCGCTTTTTTGCCGGCGATTTATCAGGGGACATTTATTGGGATCAACGAGACGGACCCGAAGAAGCTGATCAAATACGTCGACCGGGGGAGCACGACGGCGGCGGCGCAGAGGAAGCAACTGGATTTGTTGAAGGCGCTGAACGAAGAGCACTTGGCGGCGCGGCCCGGAGATGGGCAGTTGGAGGCGACGATTGAATCGATGGAGGTCGCCTATCGGATGCAGACCGAAGGGCCGGAGGTGTTTGACTTGGCAAAAGAGTCACCGGAGGTGCGGGCGCGGTATGGGGATTCGGCGTTTGGCCGGGGGTGTTTGATGGCGCGGCGGATGGTGGAGAAAGGCGTCCGGATGGTGCAGATTTACTTCGGGAATTCGCAGCCTTGGGATTCGCATGAGGACATTCAGGCGCACGCGCGATTGGCTCGACAGGCGGATCCGGCGATTGCGGCGCTCGTGCAGGATTTGGAAGAACGCGGGCTGTTGCACGAGACGTTGGTGGTGGTGGGAACGGAGTTCGGGCGGACGCCGGCGGTGGAAACTGGATCGACGACGAAGCTGCACAACGGTCGGGATCACAACTCGTTGGGGTACTCGGTATTGCTCGCGGGCGGTGGGGTGAAGGGCGGGCACGTGCACGGCGCGACGGATGAGTTTGGGTACAAGGCCGTGGATCAGCCGGTGCATCCGCACGACCTGAACGCGACGTTGCTGCATCTGATGGGGCTGGATCATACGAAGCTGACGTACTTCTACAGCGGTCGGCATTTTCGGCTCACGGACGTGCATGGGGAGCTACTGAGGGATATTTTGGCCTAGGCCGATATGGAGCGGCCCGGCGCAGGAGCTGGCGTAGCCGCAGGCGGTGGGGAGGTGCCGGGGGCCGGGCAGAGATTGAGAGCGACCGGCGGGTTGGGTGATGTTGTGGAGGAGAACGGCGGGCGCGCCGAGTCGGGTGAGCACGGCATCGAGTCGACCGTCGTTGTCGAAATCGGCGATGACGGCCCCGCGCCAGGCACCTTTGGGGGTGACGGGGAGGGCTTGGAGGAAGACGCCACGGGACTGGACAAAGACAGTGGAGGTCTCCTCGTAGACTTCATTGGAGACGGCGGCGATGTTGTCGGTGACGTGGCTGTTGGCGGTGAGCAGGTCGGGCCAGCCGTCGTTGTTGAAATCGCCGAAGACGGCTCCCCAGCCGGAACGGGTGAGGGTGAGCGGCCCGAGTTTGGCGGGGAAGGAGACGTCTTGAAAGCGGCCGGCCCCGAGGTTGCGAAGGAGCGGAAACGTCTCTCGGACGAGGGCGGTGAACAGGAGGTCGGGGCGGCCATCGCGATCAAAATCGGTGGTGCTCGCGCCCATTGAGGAGACGGGTTGTCCGCTTTCGCTGAGGGCGACTCCGGCCTCGAGGCCGACCTCGGCAAAGGTGCCGTCGCCTCGGTTACGGAAGAGGAAATTGGGTAGGCCGTCGTTGGTCACGAAGAGGTCGAGCCAGCCATCGGCGTCGAAGTCAGCGGCGGCGACGCTCATGCCTTTGCCGAGGTGCTTGCTGATGCCAGCGCGGGCGGAGACGTCTTCGAAAGTTCCATCGTGGCGATTGCGGTAAAGTCGGTTGGCTTGGGGGGCGAACTCGCGGGGGTTGCAGTAGACGCGGAGGCCCTTGGCTTGGTCGCCGCAGAATTTGTTCTGGGCGGGGGACCAGGCTAGATAGTTGACGACGAATAGGTCGAGCCAGCCATCGCGGTCGTAGTCGAACCAGACGGCGGCGACGGAGAAGGGTTCATCGGCGATGGCGGAAGGGATGGGGGTCAGCTTGCCGTGGTCGTTGCGATAGAGGAAGTTGCGGCCGGCTCCGGCGACGAAAAGGTCGGGGTCGCCGTCGTTGTCGAAGTCGCCGACGGCGGTGCCGATGGAGAAGCCGTCACCGGCGACCGGGACGGACTTCCAGCCGGCGGGGCCGCGGTTCAGGAGGAGGACGTTGGCGTGCTGGGGCCCGGTTTTTTTGAGGGTGCGCGGGTCGGCTCCATTGGGGAAGAAGAGGTCGACGAGGCCGTCGCCGTTGAAGTCGGCGGCGGCGAGACCGCCGGCCATGGTGGAGACGAGATGCTTGGCGGCGGTGGGCGAGTGGGCCAGGGTGAAGGGTAGATCGTGGACGGTGAAGCGGGGTAAGACGACGGGGTCGGGCGTGGCCGCGGTCGGCGCTTGGGCTATTTTCTTGAGGATTTGTTGGCCTTCGGCGTTTTTGGCGGATAGGGCGGCGGAGCGGGCTTCGGGGTAGCGACCGAGCTTATAGAGAACGCTGGCGAGGCCGGAGCGTCCTTCGGGGGAGTCGGCGCGGCGGTAGTGGGCGGCGGCGAGTTCGAGGTTGCCGCGTTCCTCTTCGATTCGACCGCGGAGTTGCCAGACGCGGGGGGCGGGTTCGTCGGCGGCTAAGGCGTCGTCGAGGCTAGCAAGCGCTTCGGTGAAACGGCCCCTCAGAAACTGGACGCGCGCGAGAAAGTAGGAGGCCTTGAGGCGAGTGAATTGGGCTTCGGCTTGGGGGAGTTGGCCGGATTGTTGCCAGGCGAGTCCGAGCAGAAGGGCGGCGGAGCGGTC
>JANODS010001576.1:0-1363 GCA_031412835.1 Acidobacteriota bacterium
TTCACCGACCGCTGGAAGCGGCCCGAGCGCTGGACGGCGATGGTGACGCGGTCGTTGGAACCGGTAATCGTCGCTTCATTGATCATGGTCGGGCTGAGGGTCCAAACATGGATCAGGCTTCCGGTCTTGTTCGGACGGTCGAGCGCCGAGGGGGCGAAGTCGAAGCCGGCGGCAAAGCCGTTGGCCACGTCAAAGGCGTAGTTGAGATGACGGAAACGGATCGTCTGGTTCGACGTCGGATTGAAGTCGATCGAGACCGTATCCTTCCGTTGGTTCTGCGGCTGGGGCCGAACCTGGAAGAAATTGTTGTTGCCGGGGAAGATGCCGTTCGGGGCCGGGAAGGTCCGGAGGAAGGCCATGCCGTTCGGGCTCTGGCGATTCACCGGGATGATGTTGCCGGGGAACGGTGCGCCGGTCTGCGGATCGTTGATCACGCGGGGTGCTCCGTAGTAGAGGTTGGTGCCGAGCAGTTCGCTAAAGTCACCGTTGCGCATGGCCAGCGAAGGAACGCGTTGGCCGCCATTGTTGACGTCCTGGCGGAATTTAACCCACTCCTGAGCCCACAAGAAGAACAGTTTTTCGCGCTCTTTGTTGAAGATTTTCGGGATCATGACCGGGCCCGAAAGGTTGTAACCGTATTGGTTAAACCGCAGCGGCGGCGCAAAATTCGTCGCCGTCGCACGGTTCCGGGTCCAGCTATTGGCATCCAGCACGTTGTTGCGGAAGAATTCGTAAGCGCTGCCGTGGAAATCTTTCGAGCCCGAGCGGGTGACCATGCGGATCTGGCCGTTGCCGGAGCGGCCATATTCGGCCGAGTAGTTGGCGGCGAGGACCTGGACTTCCTGTACGGTGTCGGCGTCAGCGGCACCGATGGAGGTGCCGTTGGCGCGGGTACGGATGGCGACGGCGCCGTCAACGGTGATCAGCGAGTCGTTGGACCGGCCGCCGTTGATGGTAAAGCCACCGCTCGAAAGGCCGAAGCTGAAGCCGGACAGTGCGCCACCGCGAACACCGGGGCGAAGCAATGCGGAAAACAGCGGGTTGCGGCCGTTCAGCGTAAGATTCTGAATCTGCGCCTGTTCAACAGTCTTGCCGACCGTGGCCGACTCGGTGTTCACTTGAGCCGCGCTGGCTTCGACGGTGACCGATTCGGTCAACTGGCCAACGGTAAGTTCCATATTGACGGCAATGGGCACACCGGCGTCAAGCTTGTTGCGGCTGGACGAGGATTTCTTGAAGCCGGTGGCTTCCACGGTGACCGTGTAGTATCCCGGAGAGATGTTGGTTACGGTGTAGAAACCGGAAGAGTTGGACGTCGCAGTGCGTTCGAACCCGGTTCCATCGTTTTTAACGCTGACTTTGG
>JANODS010001577.1:0-4135 GCA_031412835.1 Acidobacteriota bacterium
GAGGGCGATTCGGCGACGATCGACGCCCGGGCGGTGAAGCCGGATGGGACGACGGCGTTGATGTATGCGGTTTTGACGGCGGATGCGGGGGCGGTGCGGAATTTGTTGGAGCGCGGGGCGGACGTGAACGCGGCGAATCGGGACGGATATACGGCGCTGCATTTGGCGGTGTATGACGATGTGAAGACTTCGTTGCTGTTGGCGAAGGGGGCGGACGCGAAGGCGGCGACGACGACGGGGGTGACTCCGTTGCTGGTGGCGGCGGGGCGGCCGGGGGCGGTGGAAACGGTGAAGCTGCTTTTGGCGGCGGGGGCGGATGCGAATGCGGCGAACCGGGGCGGGTTGACGCCGGTGGACCGGGCGGCGGGGGCGGGGGATGTGGCGGTGTTGCGGGCGCTGTTTGACGGCGGGGCGAAGGTGGCGGCGAACAGCCCGGCGGTGTATCACAGTGTGAAAGTAAGTTGTATGCCTTGCGTGGAGTTACTGCTGGAGAAAGGTGCGGGGGTGAATGCGATTGGGGCGCGGCGGGAGACGGCGCTGCATAATGCGGCGATTCGGCATCATTTGCCGCTGATGAAATTGTTACTCAGCAAGGGCGCGGCGGTGGAGACGCAGGACGTGCGGGGTTACACGGCGTTGATGCGGACGGCGATTTCGTTTGACCGGGATGCGGCGGCGACGGCTTTGCTGTTGAAGGCGGGGGCCAAGATGGATGTACCGGATGAGGACGGGAATACGGCGTTGACGTTAGCGCTGCGGTTTGGGGATACGTCGATTGCGAAGTTACTCCGGGAGGCCGGGGCGAAGGGGGCGGCGGAGAAGCTGCCGGTGCCGTCGACGGCGGGGGCGAAGACGCCGGAGGAGGCTTTGGCGCGGGCGATTCCGCTGTTGCAGACGACGGGGCCGGCGGTTTGGAAGACGCGGGGGTGTACGAGCTGCCATAGCAACCATCAGCCGAGCGCGGCGTTGGCGGTGGCGAAGGCGAGCGGAATTCCTTTTGATGAGGCCGCCGCGCATCGGGAGTTAAGGGTGCTGGTGGCGATGGAATCGCGGACGATTCCGAACTTACGAACGGGGTTTTCGGTGCCGGAGATTACGGGCTACGTGCTGGATAGTTTGACGACGCAGGGTTATCCGGCGGATAAGTTGACGGATGCTGAAGTTCAGTTACTTGCGTTCTTACAGGCTCCGGATGGGCAGGTGAAAGCGCGGGAGTATCGGGTGCCGCAGCAGTATAGTTCGATTACGGCGACGGCTTATGCGGTGCGGGCGTTTGCGGCGTACCCGATTCCGGGGCGGGCGGAGGAGTTTGCGGGGCGGGTGGGACGGGCGCGGCGGTGGTTGGAGTTACAGAAGCCGGTGGGATTGGAAGAGCAGGCGCTGCGGCTGTTGGGATTGCGGTGGGGGAAGGCTAAGCCGAGCGTAGTTAGTAAGGCCGCGGACGAACTGCGGGCGACGCAGCGGGAGGACGGAGGATGGGGCCAGCTCGCGGATTTGCCGAGCGATGCTTATGCGACCGGGTTAGCGCTGCATGCGCTGGAGGAAACGAACCCGAAGGCGATCGCGTTTTTGTTGCGAACGCAGTACAGGGATGGGTCTTGGTTCGTGCAGACGCGGGCGCATCCGCTGCAGCCAAAGATGGATAGCGGATACCCGTTTGGGTATAACCAATGGATCTCGGCGGCGGGGGCGAGTTGGGCGGTGGAGGCGTTGGCTAAAGCTGTTTCGCCGCGAAGATGATTTGGCCGGTGTGGAGCTGGAAGTGGCCGACGATTTGGTAGATGAGTTCGTGGATGGAGTGGAGGCCGGGGGGGACGATGAGGTCGGTCGGGAGGGGGTCAGTGAGACGGGACGGGGGGAGGTGGGTTAAAACGGCGGTCGAGTCGGCGATGGTGGAGCGGAGGAGGCCGGGGAGATCGTGGTGGGAGGTGGCGGCGAACTCGGCGGGGCGGTCGCGGACGTTGGGTTGGCCGTCGATTCCGTGGCAGATGTAGTAGCGGACGTTGCCGCAGAGATGGAGGACTAGATTGCCGACGGAGTTTTCGGTGGGCTTGGATTTGGCCCAGATTTGTTCGGGGGTGAAGAGGGGTAGGCGGGCTTCGATGGAGGCCTGCATTTGGGCCAGTTTCCAGATGGAATGGGAGAGGAAGAGTTGTTCGGGGGTGGTCATGGGGAGATTGTTGGGGGAGGTCGAGGGTTTGGCTGGATGTCGCGGTTGCCTTGGATCGCAGCAACAATTTGGATCGGCCTGGTTAGCCGTTAGGCGATAGCCACGAGGAGACGGCCACGACTTTGTTTCTCAAGCCAGCCAGTTCGGCGTGCGGCAAGATTGAGGGCGGCATGGAGGCAGGATTCGACAGATTCGTATTCGCCGGCCTCAACCAAAGTCTGGACGAGCAAGCGATCTTCGGGCGAAATTTCAATCGCCATATTTATAGTTTCCCATACGATCAAGTGCCTTGGATTTCGACCCAATGGACGGTAGTTTCGACGCGGGCTTGGACATCGATGACGACGTAGCCGCTTACTCCGGGGCGGAGTTCGGTTTCGCCGTTGAAGCGGATTTGGGCGAATTCGCCTTCGATTTCGAATACGGGCTTGGCCGAGCGCAGGGCCGGGCCGACGTGGACGCGGAAGCTGGCCCAGTCGCCGGGGCGGAGGGATTTGGGTAACTGAGAAGCCTGGGCTTCGCCGGGGGCGTAAGTATCGGAGTAAGTGACTATGTGACGGCGGGGCTTATCAGCGAGGGTAGTTAGACTGCCGCATTCGCGGAGTAACTTCGGGTAGTTCGCAAGGTCGGGCATGGCGGTATCGGCGTCCATGTAATTGAAGAGATAGACGCGATCGGCTCCGCGCGAGAGTAGTGACGCGGCGGCACCGCGGACCATTTCGAGGGTGTTGAACTTTATCGGCCGGTAGGCGTGATACGGGCGGAGGAGCAGTTCGAGGCCGGCGGCGAGAACGACTTGATCTCCGGCCAGACGCCGCCAGAGTTCGATGGGCATATCGGTTTCAATACTGGCCCAGAAGGGGGTGACGACGAGCATCTGGACCAGGCTTTCGCGGGCCCAGCGGGCGCCGTCCATGCCGAGTTTGATCGCCGTTTCCGGGCGGGACGGGACGCGGGCGCCAAGGGCGATTTTGTGGCCTCGCTTCTTCTCCCAGGTGTTGAGCAGGGCTCGGGCGCGGCGCATGAATTCGGTTAGAATTTCGGCACCGGCGGCTTCGTGGCCGGGGCGGAAGTGGAAGCCGAAGCGCATCCAATCGAGTTCGAGGCCGGCGAGATCGTAGCGGGCGCAAACCTCTTCGATGAGTTGGAAGTGATAGTCGCGGACCGGTTGGTGGGCGAAGTCAAAGGCGCGGTCGCGCCAGTCGACGGCGCGCCAGGGTAGGCGGCGATACTCGGGGTGCTCTCGCCAAAAGGTCGAGTGCATGTAGCTGTCGGGATCGTCGACGTTGTGGAGATCGTTCATGCGCATCGAGATCCAGGGTTGGAGGCCTTTTTGGCGGGCCCGCTCGATCCAGATGGCGTAGGGGTCAAGGTTGCGCTGGGCGAGGTCCCAGGCGGTGTGGATCCACTTTCGGGCACCGGGGCGCGAGGCTTCCGGCGTGGAGCGGAGGAGGGGTTGGTCGTCGGGGCCTGTGGGGTCGTAGCCCTTCCAGATGGGGTCCCAGACTTTGCTCGGGAAGCTGGTGCGTTGGGAGTTGGCGGAGAGAATCAATTCGCGGACTTGGGTGGCGGCGTATTGATCGACCCAGCTGGCGATTTTGTCGCGGTCGAGCGACTGGCCGGCGCGGGAGGCGAAGTAGTGGCTGTTGTCTTCGTTGAGGCAGAGGTAAGTCGCCTTCGGGGGAAGGGCGAGGAGGCCGAGTTGTCGACGGGTCATGCGGGCTCGGTGCTCATGCCAGGGGCTTGGGGGGCGAGGATTTCTCCGTTGACCATGTTTTTCTGCGGGCCGCCGGTCTCCATGTAGATGGCGTTGGGCATGGTGAGCAGCATGTTCATGTTGGCGGAGCCGCCGCCGTGGCTGGCGAGATCGAGGCCGGCGGCGTCGGCGAGGGCGGCGATTTCGAGCCACTCGGTGACGCCGCCGGCGCGGCGATTATCGGGTTGGACGATGTCGGCGCCTTTGCG
>JANODS010001578.1:0-1474 GCA_031412835.1 Acidobacteriota bacterium
ACGGCAAGAAGCTGGTCTTCTCCAGTTCGTGGAAAACGACCAGCCGCTTTGAGTTCAATATCTTCGTCGGGGAATGGGTCCCGTAGCTATTCGGGCCGCCAGCAAAGCGAGAAAAACTTCACCGTAATATTCGTCTTCTTGGGGGCGATGTGGATCGTCTCCAAGGCCTCGTTCAGCGCGTCGAACTTCATCTGCATGTTAGCCACCTCTTCCTGCAACTGCTGTTCAATCTCTGCCTTCTGCTCCTCCGCCGCACTCAGATTCTCCTGCGCCCGGCCCACGTCACTCGACTCCTTGCTCGCCTTACCGAACGAGCGCGCGGCAGACCCCACCGCCCCCACCGTCGACTTGCTGAAGCCCCGTCCCAGGAAGGCACCCAGAATGCCGCTGGCAATCGACAACCCCGTCTGAACCTTCGCTGCCGACGATTGCTCCTCCTCCTTCTGAATCACCTGCTGGGCCTTCCGAATCCGCTCTTCCAGCAAATTTAGCTTCGGCGTATACTTCTGCCGCAGCACGCTCACGGCTTCGTCCCGCGCCACCCGCGCCGCGTCGTTCAGTCGAATGCGGAAATCCCGTTCGGACTCCTCGGCCTCGGAAACCATCTTCAGGTTGTTGCTCCGGAACAGTTCCAGCTTCTGCGTCGCGAAAAGCCAATTACACAAATCTTTGTTCCAGCCAGCGTAGGATTTCGCCTTCGACGCAATCTCAGGCAGGCTCTCATAGGTCGCCGGCGTCGACGGCTCCGCCTCAAGTTCGGTCGGTTCCACGTCGGTGTCTTCGGCCTGCTGCCAGTCAACGGGCACTGGACCGCCCTGCAGCGGCGTCAGAAAGCGAACGTCTCGTGTGATGTCGATCTTGGTTTTCGGGTCCGTGAACCGCACGCTCGCCGCACCCATCAGCACCGGGTGATAAGCCACTTCGCCCGTCCCGCGGAACGGCAAAAAATGCTGCTCAATCTCCGGCGGCAGCACCGGCCGCGGGTTACCCGCCGGGGCCGCCGCCACCACCGGCGGAGGCGGGGGTGCCGCGCTGCCCTCCACCTGCTTCGCACGACTCAACTGCTTGATCTGCGCCTTCGTCAGCGGACCACTCAAATACGACATCACCCAGCGAGATTCGAACACCTCGAGCTTGCCCCGATGCACGTTCGACATCAGGAAGATTCGCGCCTTCAAACTCGACAACAACTGATCCAGCGCGGCCGGGTTCATCTGCGAACCCGACTGCGCCGCCGCCCCCTGCAGCCCATCCACCAACCGCTGCTTATCCCGCTCTGTTTGCAGCCGGCCAATCAGCCAAGTGCCGCAATTCGCCAAGCCCTTGTAGTCCAAATCCACCGGATTCTGCGTCGACAGCACCACCCCAATGCCGAACGCGCGCGCCTGCTTCAACAGCGTCAGCAACGGCAGTTTCGACGGCGGATTCGCCGTTGGCGGGAAGTAGCCGAAGATCTCGTCCATATAGATCAGCG
>JANODS010001579.1:0-1528 GCA_031412835.1 Acidobacteriota bacterium
ACTTACTCGAAGGCGATGGGTTATGCGGATTCGGATGGCGATGGACTGGCAGCTTATCGCCCGATTCGGGTATGGAATTACGGGAAGCTCGGGTTTGATCAGACCCACATGTTTGTGTTGAATTACATTTGGGATCTGCCGAATGGGAGTAAGCTGATGCCGAACAAGTTCGGCCGGTTAGTCTTGGATCGCTGGCAGGTTTCGGGGATCACGACGTTTGCCAGCGGACAGCCGAGCGGCGTGGGATTTAGCACCGTGGACGCGGTGGACCTCAACGGCGGCGGCGATGGAAACCGGATCATCGTGACGGGGAAAGCACCGCGGGAGTATGGGGACCGGACCTTCTCGAAGTGGTTTAATACCGGGGTGTTTGCGCGACCGATGCGTGGCGACCCGGGGAACGCGCCCAAGGATGTCTTCCGGTTACCCGGCACGGCGAATTACGATATCAGTTTCTTTAAGACAATCCCGTTGGCGGGAGAAAAACGGAGCCTGCAGTTGCGCTGGGAGATGTACAACGCGTTCAATCACACGCAGTTCAACTCAGTGGACACGACCGCGCGATTCGACGCAACGGGCAACCAAGTGAATACGCGTTTCGGCGAAGTCATCGGGGCGAGGAACCCGCGGCGGATGCAGGCATCTTTGCGGTTCCGATTCTGACATTAGATTAGCCGAACACAGAGAACGCGGTTTCCGAAAGCATCTGGCGTTTTTGTTCGGCGGAGACGTCGAGAAGCAGGAGCTTTAGCATTTCGACGTCTGTGTTCTCGAGTAAGTCGGAGCCGGCCATCAAGCGGCTCGCCGGGATGTGCTGGAGGACCTCATGAACATGGTTGGGCATCAAGGTCGACAGGTCGAGATAGATGTTAGGGCAGAAGGAGGCGGCGACGATGGCGTCCGGGAGTAGGAGGCCGCCACCGCCGCAGTGGGCAAGGACAATCTTCAACTCCGGGTAGCGCCGGGCGGCGAACATGAAGACGGACGGCAGCGCGTGGGGGATGCCCGAGCCGGTATGGGCAATCAGGGCCATGCCGTTTTCCAGCGCCGATTCGAAGATGAAGTTACTCTGCGTCCAAAGGGCGCTGATACCTTGATACTGCGGTTGAAACTTTAAAGCGCGAAAACCAAACTCTTCGCGGCAGCGGCGGACTTCGTCGCGGTAGGTCGCTTCGGGGAGGAAGGGATTGATGCAGGCGGCCCCGACTAAGCGGCCGGGATAGCGCGCAATCGCGGCACCAATTTCGTTGTGCTGGGCTCGATAATCATCGACGACAGGAAACGGGATTGCCACCGATTTATCGATGCCGAAGCGGTCCATTTCGTGGAGTAGCTGCTCGGCGGTCTGACGTCGGCCGCTGTGGCGAGCGTGGCCGATATGAGTGTGAGTGTCGTAGAGGTAATAGCCGTCTTTCATACGCCGCGTTGGTTACCCCATAAGTCTACATGCAGGCGCGGACTGAACCGGAAACCGTGCTCCAGACAGAGAGGAGCGATCCAGCGGGCGCGGTCGCGGAGGAGGTCGGCG
>JANODS010001580.1:0-1682 GCA_031412835.1 Acidobacteriota bacterium
TCAACGGCCGAATCGACCGCAACAACTTCGCGCGTTCATCCCGCACCGCCGTCGGCTCGAACACCGCCGATGGCTCCATCGCCACCGTCGAAAGCACCTGCAGCAGATGATTCTGGATCATATCCCGCAGCGCGCCGGCCTCTTGGTAATATGCGCCCCGTCCTTCCACCCCAATCGACTCCGCCGCCGTAATTTGAACGTGGTCAATATACTGCCGGTTCCACAACGGCTCAAAAATCGGGTTCCCAAACCGGAACGCCAAAATGTTCTGGACCGTTTCTTTCCCCAGGTAGTGGTCTATTCGGTAAAGCTGTTCTTCCGTGAAGTGTTCGTGCAAAGCCACTTCCAAATCGCGCGCCGAGGACTGATCGTGTCCGAACGGCTTTTCGATCACCAACCGCCGCCACCCGCCATTGCCATTCGCCAGCCCCGCCCGGCCCAATCCAGCCGCCGCGGTCGCGTACTGACTCGGCTGCGTCGAAAGATAGAACAGCACATTGCCGCCCGTTTGCCGCTCCAGCGCCACCGCGTCCAACCGCGTCTTCAAATTGCTATAGAGCGCATCGTCGGAGACGTCCCCCGAGACATAGAACAATCCCTTGGCGAACTCCTCCCAAACGGCGGCATCGAAATCGGAGTTTTCAAGGAACTCCCGGACTGACGCCTCCATCTTCCCGCGGAACGCTTCGTCCGTCATCGCGGTCCGAGAGGTGCCGACCATCGCGAAGCCTTGCGGCAGCCGCCGTTCGATTGCCAGTCGATACAGCGAAGGGAGCAGCTTGCGTTTCGTCAGGTCGCCGTTGGCCCCGAAAATCACGACGGCGCACGGGGGGACACGGCGTTCGAAACGCTGCGGGTCCTGAAAAGGATTGGCTTCGGCCATGACTTTCAAAGTACCATTGCAGGCTATCCTCAATGTGTGATCAGACAGTTGTTGGCCATTGTTGACGACCTCTTCTTTGCCGTGAAGATCGAGGGAGCGGCCAAAGCAGCCGGAGTTCCCGTTCAGTTTGTGAAGACCGCCGAGTCCGCCCTCGCCGCCGCGCCCTTCGCCGAACTGATCCTCCTCGACCTCAACTGCAAATCAATCGACGTCCTCCACTTGCTCCCCCAACTCCCGGGCGAACGCGTAATCGGCTTCGTCTCCCACGTCCAGACCGAGCTCCGCCAAGCCGCCGCCGACGCCGGCTGCGGACGCGTCATGGCCCGCAGCGCCTTCAGTGACCAGCTACCCGCGATCCTGAAATCCTTTCAAAACAGCCCTCTCAACCCCTGACATTCCGCGCCTCCCCCTTACCCCCTCTCCCGCAACCTCCTCAAAACCGCCCCCGCCGCCCCGGAATCCAACGATGCCCGAGCCGCTTCCATCCCCTCGCCCGGCCCCAATCCCCGCGCCACCACGAGCGCCGCCGCCGCGTTCAACAGCACAATATCCCGCTTCGGCCCCCGCTCCTCACCCATCAAAATCGCCCGCGCAATCCGCGCATTCTCCTCCCGGTCGCCCCCCACCAAATCCGCGAGCGAAGCCCGCGCAATCCCAAAATCGCCCGGGTACCACACCTCCTCCCGAACCCTCTCCCCCACTCGGAAAACCGTCGTCGCCCCCGTCGTCGTAATCTCGTCCAACCCGTCCGACCCATGCACCACCAAAGCCGACCGGTTCCCCAAAGCATGCAACGCCG
>JANODS010001581.1:0-3313 GCA_031412835.1 Acidobacteriota bacterium
TACCGCCACTTAGCCGCCCAAGGCAAATGGCATGGAGCCGGTCGCAAACTCGAAACCACTGACGCACTACTCCGCAAGTAAGAGATTAGCCGTTGACGCCAACGCCCCATCCGCCCCATCGCCGCCGCGACAGTAACCTCGAACCAACTAGACCTCAGCCCACCCGTCACTAACCTCAGAGGCCGCCCACCAACCTCGGACTCGACCGGCGGAATGGACCCCAGAGTGCAAGTCCAAACCGCCCGACAAAAGTTGGATCGTTACCGCCACTTAGCCGCCCAAGGCAAATGGCATGGAGCCGGTCGCGAACTCGAAACCATCGACGCCGAACTACGCAAAGAGGAGATTAGCCGTTAACAACAAACCGGGCCCGCTCCGCGCCAGGCTTCTTGGATCCGCGACGCGAACTCTCCATCCGCTCAATAGCCGCCGTAACAGCAACGTCTAACCGTTCAGAGTTCACATTCACCGCCGCCCAACTGAAGCTGAGGTTACTCAAACCCAAGTGGCGCAACTGGAAGTCCCAGAGCTTCTCCGATAGACCCGCGACCCGGCGTTGAGAGAAGCCCTGACTATCAATCCGGTACACGAAAACCCATTGCTCGTCGGAAACCTTGACGCCAAAGTCGCCTTCTCGAACCATCGATCCCATCAACGTCTCCACCGAGCCGAGCAGGCCGGGAAGCTCTTGCGCACTGACCGTCGAGGCCAAACGGGCGTAATCATTGATGCCAATCGTAATCACAATCCCGCTCATCGGATTCGGCATCGCGAGCAAGCGCCGATACGTGGCCAAATCCTGCATCCCCGTGGGCAGTAGCAAGTCAGCGATCGAAGGCAAAACCGGCTCCGGCTCCACTTCAGGATGCACCGCGACCGGAACAACAGGACGGAAAGCCGTCACTTCCGCAAAAGTCTCTTCCACAAATGATTGAGCCGCGAAGGCCTCAGAGGCAAACACCGTCTCAGGCAGCGGAGCGTACTCCGCATGGGCCCAATCGTACGCCGGCGTCTCGACCACCGGTGGCAGCGCGTCGTAAGTCGGGAACTCGAGCGGCGCCGACGCCGCAGCGAACTCCGGATACGCCGTTTCCACAAATGCGGGCGATTCACGAACGAACTCGCTTGCTACCGGAGACGGCTCAAAGGCAAAGGACGGGAACGGCAGCTCTTCAACCTCCGCCGCCGACGCATCCCATGGGGCGGAAGGAATCGCTTCAGCCTCTGGCATATAAATCGATTCTTGGACCGGCTCAGAGGCGTCGGCAATCGGGGCCATCGCCATCTCGGGCGCTACTTCCACACGATCCGCCGCGGCCCACTGCGTTTCCGCACTCTCGGCCTCGGCCCGCTGCAATTCGGCAAGATACGCTTCGACACTCCGCGCTTCGGCCTGCTCCGCTTCAGCACGCTCGGCCTCGGCCCGCCGCACTTCTGCAAAATACGCTTCGGCACGCTGCGCTTCGGCATGCTCTGCTTCGGCACGCTCGGACTCGGCCCGCTGCAACTCCGCAAGATACGCTTCGGCACGCTGCGCGTCGGCATGCTCTACTTCAGCCCGCTGGGCTGCCGCCGACTGCAATTCGGCACGCTCCGCTTCGGCAAGATACGCCTCGGCACGCTGCGCGTCGGCATGCTCGACCTCAGCCCGCTGGGCTGCGGCCCACTGCAATTCGGCACCCTCCGCTTCGGTAAGATACACCTCGGCCCGCTGCCCTTCGGTATGCTCTGCTTCGGCATGCTCTGCTTCGACCCGCTGGGACTCGGCCCGCTGCGCGTCGGCCAGATACGACTCGGCACGCTGCGCTTCGGCAAGGTACGCGTCGGCACGCTCCGTTCCGGCCACAATCTCTTGGACCGGCTCGGTTTGCAGCGCAACGAACTCTGCCATCGGCTCTACCGCCACAGGATTCGATTTCGAGTCACTGGCTGCGATGACGTCCTCTAGCAACCGGCTCGCGGAGTCACGGTTGTCCGAAACTGCCGCCTCCGAGATCCGCTGGAGCTCCTCATTGAGCCGAAGCGACGGAAGCGGACGTAGCATGATCACCGGAGGCGCGGAGGCCGTCGACCGACTATCGGTGCGCGAAACCCGCTCAATCTCGGTTTGAAGGAGCAGCGGAGGAACTGGAGCCGATAACTGTAAGAAGGATGCCGCCATCGGCTCGGAAACTGAAATTTCGGGAACCGACTGCGACGCGACCGCTTCCGAAGCAGCCATCGGGATCGACTCGGTGGACTCAACCGCCTCATCCGGCTCATATCTCGCACTACTGCCCGCTCGGCGGGCCACCCGCGCCATCACCTCGGGGCGAATCCAATCGTAGGAATTGGCACCGGGCGCAGTCGCGCGAGCCTCGTCCCCATGTCCGCGCTTCCGGCGAGAACGCCGACGCTCCGCCACATCAAACCCAGCCACTTCAGGAACGGAGGCAACACCGCTCTCGCCTCCATATCCGTCATCGGCTGTACGCTGCGCCAGCACCGCTTCGCGCTGCGCCACATACGCCAGCCCCTCCTCGGGGGCGTGCGACTTCATCACAGCCTCCGCGGCAACCGGAGCGGCCTGTTCTGATCGAGCGGCCCCCCCGCCAAATGTTCCGCGGAACTGGGACAACCATGCCGACGGGTTCAGAATCGCAAAGCGCTCCTGCTCCTCCGTCCGGACACGGAGCTCAATGTTCCGCTCCCGCAACTGCTCATTGTTGCCTTTGAGGTAGTCGCAAACCAGGGCAACAAAAGCTGACCCCAACACGACCACTAGGCTCACGAAGATTTGTAGTTCTAATGCACCTAAATCCATGGCTTCCTAAGTATCTATCGACGACCGACCCTCAGGAGAATAGAGTAGATGGTTCAATTTGTCTGGTACATCGGTTTGGTCGCCAGCCAAACCCCAAGTTCCCAGAACCAGGGAACTAAGTAAGTCCGATGCGCACTAAGGCAAAGACCTTAGTGGCCTCGGCGAAATCCGAAGAACTAACGCGTCGTCCCGCCCACCGGACTCCGCCGACCAGGCAGCACCGACCCGTTCCGAGGAGGCGTCCCCCCACCAGGATCGGCGTCAATCGTCCGTCGCGCCGCCCCCGCCTGTGAAAAATCCAGCTCCCCCATCTGGAACTCCAAATTGCGGTCGAGCACCATCTCCACCGTCGTACCCCGCGCCAAAACCACATCCTGACCCCGCGTCAGCAATACCCCCATCAATCCAGCCGCCGCCCCCGCCGCCGCCCCCACTCCCGCACCCATTCCCGGACGACCCGACACGCTGCCCGCAATCACCCCAATTGACGCACCGCCCGCCGCGCCCTCA
>JANODS010001582.1:0-11233 GCA_031412835.1 Acidobacteriota bacterium
CATTGGCAAAAGTCGTTTCCTGGGCTAGTGGGCGGACATAACGCGTCGCGGTACTCGGGGGCGGGGCAGGAGTTTTTGGATCATCGGCAGTTCCACCCGGGGGATGACCTGCGGGCGGTGAATTGGCGCGTCTACATGCGGTTGGAGCGGCTGATTCTGAAGCTGTTTCAAGTCGAGCCGCGGGTTCCGGTGCGCATCCTGATTGACGTCAGCGAGTCGATGACCACGGGAGAGCCGAGCAAGTTCGACTACGCCAGGAAGCTGGCCGGAGCGATGACCTATGTAGGCTTGGTTCGCCTGGAAAGCGTACTGCTGCAGCCGTTCGCGAACCAGTTGCTCGATCCGTTGCAGTGTGGCGGAGGGCGGCACCGGTTTCGGCCGTGCGTGGATTTCCTCGAAGGGATCAAGGCGGGGGGGAAGACCGATTTCATGGGCTGCGTGAAGCGGTTCATCGCCGAGTACCCGCAGCGGGGGCTCGTGATCGTCATTTCCGATTTCCTGGACGACCAAGGCTGTGAGAAACCGCTCCAGTATTTGGCGGATTTTGGCCACGAAGTTTTCCTGGTGCATTTGTGGGCGGACGAGGACCGGGTGCCGCCCTTCAAGGGCGAGATCGAAATCGAGGACGCCGAGACGGGCGAGGTGCAGAAGTTGAATTTTGACGCCGAGGCGCAAGAGGCCTACACGGCGAACTTCGACGCCTACGCCCGGGGCGTGCGCGAAGTGGCCCAGCGGAAGGGGGGCAAGTACGCCGGGGTGGCAACGTCAACGCCGGTGGAACAGGCGGTGTTCGGGCCTTTGCTGGGAGGCGGACGGTAGATGTTCTTTCTCAACCTGGGTCTAGGCGAGTTTCTCGCAATTTGGGGTGTAGTGAGTGGCGCGGTGTTGGCGCTGTATCTGCTGGATCGGTCGCGGCGAAAGATCCGGGTGGCGACCATGCGGTTCTGGACGCCGTCCGAAAAACCGCCGGAGGCGAAGCATCGGAAGCGGATTCAGCAGCCTTGGTCTATGTTGCTGCAGTTGATTGCGATTGGGCTGTTGCTGGCCGCGTTGGCGCAGTTGCGGCTGGGTTCGCCGGACCGCATGAGCCGAGACCATGTTCTGGTGCTCGACAGTTCGGCTTGGATGGGCGCGCGAGCAGGGCAGATGACGCTACTCGACCAAGCCAAGCGCGAGGCGATTTTGTGGTTGCGGAGTCTGCCCGCGGGCGACCGGGTGATGCTCGTGCGCGCGGACGCGCTGCCGAGCCCGACGACGGTGTTTGCGAACAACCGCCAAGCGACCGAGCAGGCGCTGCTCGAGACGAAAGCGGGCGGATCGTCAGTGAATCTGAAGGCGACCATCGACTTTGCCCGGCAGATGCAACGACAGCACGGCAGCGGGCTCGGCGAGATCGTTTTGGCCGGAGCGTTTCGGGGCCACGCGAACGATCTGCCGACCGAGAAGGAGTTACCGACGAATGTGCGTCTCCTTCCGGTGAAGGGCGATATCCGCAACGTGGGCATCCGCAAGGTGACGCTGCGACGGTCGCCCGCCGACCCGCAGTTGTGGGAAGTGTTCGTGGCCGTGAAGAACTATTCGGCGCGCGCGGAGGCGGTTCCGTTGGCGGTGACGTTCGGCAGCGCACCGGTGGGCTCGGCGCGTTTTACTTTAGCGCCGGGAGCGGAGGAGAGCGCGCGGATCGAGTTTCGGACGAAGGCGGCAGGGTATCTGGAGGCCCGGCTCGTGACGCGAGACGGCATCAGCGAGGACAACGCCGCGACGTTGGAGTTGCCCGAGCAGAAGTTGGTACGGGTGATGGTATATACGCGGGACCCGGGTCTGATTCGGCCTTTGTTAGCCGCCAATAACTGGTTGACGGCGTCGTATGCGCTGCCGGAGACTTTCAAGGCCGACTTGGACGCCGAGATCGTGGTGATCGACCGCTTTGTCCCGCCTGTGAAGCCGTTGCGGAAAGCGATCTGGATTGCGCCCCCCGTGCAGGGGTCTCCGATTGCGATGCTGAGCCCGGCGAAGAACGTGAAGTTGACGGGCTGGCGGAACGACCATCCGATGGCAGCAGGGCTGCGGAGCCTCGATTTGAAGCTGGACGAGACGAGCGTATTCGCGCCGTCAGCGAGCGTAAGCGTGGTCGCCGAAAGCGAGGTGGGAGCGGTGGTTGTGGCGTCCAAGGACGCGGCGTATCTGGGCTTCCATCCAGGGAGCGGGGCGATGCGGTTGGAGTTGACAGCGCCGTTGCTAATGGCGAACACGCTTGAATGGCTGGTGCCGGAAGTGATGCGGCGACGAGAGGTGACGGGGGAGAGCGTCGGGAACGTGCAGATTCCGCTGGAACGGGGCGTTGAATCCTCGGCGATTCGGGTGCTGGGCGCGGGCGATGTCGCGGTACCGTTCTCGGTGGTCGACGGCACCTTGCAGTTTTATGCTGGCGAGCGCGGGATGGTTCGGGTGCAGACTGGCAGCAAGGAGCAGGTGTATTCGCTGTCGCTACCCGACGTGGCGGATACGGCTTGGGAGATCCCGGCGAAAGTGCGGCGGGGCATTCCGCGCGGCTTGGCGGATTCGATCGCATCGCGGGACATTTGGCAGTGGTTGGCAATCGCGGGCGGATTGCTGCTGCTCGTCGAGTGGCTGTGGTTTGGGCGAACCCGGCTGCCGGCGGTGCAGCAGGGGTCGACGCCGGTGGTAGAAATCTTTAGGCGCTTCACGGCGCCGTTTCGGAAGGCTTCATGACACTCGAACGGTGGTGGGTTCTTCTCTTCGCGATCGTACCGGTGGGCTGGTGGTACGTGGAGTGGGTGCGGGGACGGCAGCGGCTGGCGACGACGCTGAAGGCGCTGGCGATTCTTTGCATTGTGGTGGCGCTGGCGGAGCCGACGATGAGCTCGGAAGAGAGCAAACTGGCGGTGAGCGTGCTTGTGGATACGTCGGCCAGCGTCTCGGAGCAGGACTTGGCGCGAGCCTCCGAGATTGCGTCCCGGGTGGTGGGAGATAAAGGCCGGAACTGGGTGAAGGTGATTCCATTTGGCCGCACGACACGAGCGGTGAGCGAAGCGGAGGCGAAAGGCAAGTTGGCCTACACGGCGGGCGACGGGGGGCGGGGTACGGACCTCCAAGTCGCGCTGCGCGAGGGCATGGCCGCGATGCCAGCGGGTTTGGTGCCGCGAATTGTCCTGATTACGGACGGCAAAGAGAACAAGGGCAGCGTGACGCGGGCGACTTGGCAGGCCCAGCAGTTGGGGGTGCCGGTGGACGTGTTTCCCATGGCGGGCAGGCCGAGACCGGCGTTGCGTTTGGAGTCGGTTACCTTTCCGACGCAGGCCTTCGCGGGCGACCGGTTTCCGATTGATGTCGTGATCGAAGCGCCGCGCAAGGCGGGAGCGACCATTGAGCTGTCGGCGGAAGGAAAGGCGCTGGGTACGAACCCGGTGGTCTTACAGCCGGGGATGAACCGGGTGCGAGTGCACGTGGCGTTGAACACGCCCGGGGCGATTGATCTGGCAGGCGTCGTCAAGTCGACGGAGTTGGGCGAGGTTCGGTTCGCGCAGTCGGTGGCGCTGCGGTTACCGAAGGCCCTCTATGTTACGCAGGACCCGGTGGGCAGCGGCAAGGACTTCATGGAAGTACTGGCGGCGGGGCGGTTTGACGTCTTGACCACCAATTCGCTTGACGGACAGAAGTTGGATGACTTCCAGATCGTGATCCTGAATAACCTCGATTTGGAGGCGATTCCGATCGAACGGAAGGACCGCGTGGAGCAGTTCGTCAAGCAGGGGGGCGGGTTGCTTGTGATTGGCGGAGAGAAAAACACTTACAACGAAGCCAAGAAAGTAGAGGACGCGCTGGATCGGGCAATGGCCGCGAAGTTAGCGCCGCCGCGTTCGCCGGAGGGGACTTGTATTACGTTGATTGTGGATAAGTCGTCGTCGATGGAAGGGCGCAAAATGGAGTTGGCGCGCGTGGCGTCGATTGGGGTGATTGAGAATTTGCGCCCCGTGGACTTCGTCGGCGTTTTGATTTTTGATAACTCCTTCCAGTGGGCCGTGCCGATTCGAAAGGCCGAGGACCGGACGCTGATCAAGCGGTTGGTGGCCGGAATTACGCCGGACGGCGGTACGCAAATTGCTCCGGCGTTGACCGAAGCGTTTCGACGGACCGTGCCGGTGAAGGCGACTTACAAGCACATCGTGTTGCTGACGGACGGGATCTCGGAAGAGGGCGATTCGATTTCGCTGGCCAAGGAAGCGGCGGCGCAGAACATCACGATTTCGACGGTGGGATTGGGGCAGGACGTGAACCGGGCGTACCTCGAAAAGGTGGCGGCGTTTTCGAAGGGAAAGGCGTACTTTCTGAATGATCCGGCGGGTCTGGAACAGATTCTATTGAAGGACGTGATGGAGTTCACGGGCTCGACGGCGATTGAGAAGGCGATTACGGCGACCGTGGAGCGGCAGGCGGAGATTTTGGAAGGCGTGGGGATGGAGTCGGCTCCGGCGCTGAAGGGCTACACGAAATTTATCGCCAAGCCGACGGCGGAGACGATTCTGAGCATTGACCAGAAGGATCCGCTGCTGGCGCGATGGCAGTACGGGTTGGGCCGCAGCGTGGTGTTCGCTTCCGACGCCAAGAGCAGGTGGGCCGGGGCGTGGGTTAGCTGGAAGGGGTTCGACCGTTTCTGGGGCAACGTATTGCGCGACATTCTGCCCCATGCGCAGGCGGGCGAGGCGGGGACGACTTACGACCCGGCGAGCGGTGACTTGGTGGTGACTTACCGGCTAGGCCGGACGCTCGACGACCCGAAGAAGATACCGGCCATATTCGTGCTGGGCCCGGCGGATTTCCGCCAGCCGGTGGAGGTGAAGAAGACGGGCGATGGGCTTTACCAAGGCCGGGTGCGGATTGGCGCGGCGCAGGGTTTATTCCGCGTGCGACCGGTGGAAGACAGCCGCGCGTTTCCCGAGGTCGGCTACTATCGGCAGGAAGTGGAGTTAGCCGATTACGGGTCAAACGACGCGTTGCTGCGGCAGATTGCAGGGTTTACGGGTGGGCGGTATGCGCCGGATCCGCAGAAGATTTTCGTCTCGGGAGGCCGGAGCGTGCCTTCGACGACGCGGCTGTGGCCGGGTCTTTTGGGCATCGCGGTGTTGTTGAATCTGCTCGAGTTGGTGCTGCGGAAGTGGCGGGGGATTTTGCCGGAGAGCTGGCAAAAGAAACTGGCGTTTTCCAGTTGAACCGGGAGGCGTATAATTACGCCATGGCTAACCGTAGAAGATTCCTACAGACCCTTGGCGCCGCCCCGGCGGTAGCGAGCTTGGCTCCGGCGGCAGCAGCCGCAGGGACCAAGCGTGATTACTTCAAAGACTTAGGGGTGCAGCCGATCATTAACGCGGCCGGGACCTATACAATGTTCACGGCGTCTCTGATGCTGCCCGAGGTGATGGAGGCGATCAACTACGCCTCGAAACAGTTTGTGCGCATCACGGAGTTGCATGACGCGGTGGGCAAACGGATCGCCGTATTGCTCGGGGCGGAAGCGGCCATGGTGAGCGCGGGAGCCGCTTCGGCGTTGACGTTGGGGACGGCGGCGGTGCTGACAGGGATGGACCCAAAGAAGATTCTGCAACTGCCCGATATCACCGGGATGAAGAGCGAAGTGATTGTGCAGAAGTCGCATCGGGTGGGCTACGACCACGCGATTCGGAACTGCGGCGTGAAGCTGGTGGAAGTGGAGACGCGGGAACAGTTGCTGGCGGCGATCAACGAGAAGACGGCAATGATGTTCTTCCTGAACTGGGCGAACAACGATGGCCAGGTGAAGGACCAGGAGTTCGCCGATATCGGCAAGAAGCACGGCATTCCGACGCTGACCGATTGCGCGGCCGATGCGCCGCCGCTGGAGAACTTAACGAAATACGTGAAGATGGGTTTCTCGATGGTGGTGTTTTCGGGAGGCAAGGGGATTCGGGGCCCGCAGAGCGCGGGGCTGCTGCTGGGGTCGAAGGAGTTGATTGCGGCCGCGCGCCTGAACGGCCCGCCGAACGGCGACACGATTGGCCGGGGCATGAAGGTGAACAAGGAAGAGCTGCTTGGGATGATGGTCGCGATCGAGACCTTCTTGAAGAAGGACCATGGGGCGGAGTGGAAGGAGTGGGAGAAGCGGGTCTCTTACATCGGCGATAGCGTGAAGGGGGTGGAGAGCGTGAAGACGGAGCAGTATCTGCCGGTGATCGCCAACCATGTGCCGCATCTGCGGATTACCTGGGACCAGGAGAAGGTGAAGCTGACTTACCAGGAAGCCGGGAAGAAGCTGCGAGAAGGCCAGCCATCGATTGAAGTCGTTCCCGGAGTGAAGGATTCGCTGAGTATTGGCGTGTGGATGTTACAGCAAGGCGAGGATAAGATTGTGGCACGACGGATTCGCGAAGTGTTGAAAGGTTCCTAAGGTAGGGATGAAAGAACGCCTCGGCAAACACAACACGACGGTAACGATGGGTTCGTCGGTGGGTTTGCCTCCCGAGCTTATCAACGGGGCGGTGAGGCGGATCGGTTGGGCCGGTGCGGCGTATGCGACGTGCTTTGCGGTGATCGATTCGATGTATCGGTTCTCCGTGCAGGCGCTGCCGGAGAAATCAGTGGTGTTCGGGGTTCTGACGGCGACGGCGATCCTTACCGGGCTCGCCGTTTGGGCGATGATGCGGAGCAAGCGGATTTCGAGCGAACGGAAGCTGGAGATCGGTCTCGGGTTTGAGGTGGTCGGAGCGCTGCTCATCGCGATGAGCGAGTGGGTGCTGCCGATGATGCCGGAGGAGCGAATTCGGGGGGTTTCGGCAGTGTCGGCGTGGGTCCTGATCTTCGGGATGGCGGTGCCTGCGAGTTGGTCGCGGGCGACCTTAGCGGCGATGTTGGCGGCTTGGATGACGGGATTCGGACTCCTCGTGGATATGTGGCTACTCGGCACCCCGAGCCCTTTGCCGGGGCAGCTAGCCGTTTGGATGACGCCCCCCATGCTGTTTGGGGTGATTGCGGTATTGCTGTCCCGAATGGTCTATCAGTTGGGGGTGACGGTGAGCCGGGAGAGGGATTTGGGCAGCTACGAACTATTGGAGAAGTTAGGGACTGGAGGCATGGGGGAGGTATGGCGAGCGCGGCACCGGCTGCTGGCGCGGGAGGCGGCGATTAAGTTGATCGCGCCGCGTGCCTTGGCGAAAGGTTCGGCGGAGGCGATGGAGGTGGTGCGGCTACGATTCGAGCGGGAGGCGAAGGCGACGGCCGGCCTACGGTCCCCTCATACCGTGACGATTTTCGACTACGGCATGGCGGAGAGCGGGGCGCTGTATTACGTGATGGAGATCGTGAACGGGATCGACCTGGAGACGTTTATCGAACGTTTTGGCCCGCTGCCAGCAGGCCGGGCGATTTGGCTGCTGCGGCAGATTTGTCGGTCGCTCGAAGAGGCGCATGCGGTGGGGCTGACCCATCGGGACATCAAGCCGCGGAACATTATGGTGGGGCAGAGCGGGTTGGACAACGACTTCGCCAAGGTGTTGGATTTTGGGCTCGTGAAGGCGATGGAGGACGATGAGTCGGCGAAGCTAACGCGGGACGGGACGGCTACGGGAACGCCGGCTTATATGGCACCGGAGATGGCGCTGGGCGTCGACGGGGTGGACGCGCGGTCGGACTTATACGCGGTGGGCTGCGTGGGCTATTGGCTGGTGACCGGGAAGCTGGTGTTCGACGCGAAGAACATGATGGGAATGTTGATGGCACATGCGCAAGAGACTCCACGGCCGGCGTCTGAGCGGATTGAGTTGCCGGTGCCGGCAGAGCTTGATGCGCTGCTGCTCGCCTGTTTGGAGAAGGACCCGGCGGCGCGACCGCAGTCGGCCCGGGCGCTGCGTGAGGGCTTGGAGCGCTGCGAGGCGTGCCGGGAGTGGGACGAGGCGCGGGCGGATCGATGGTGGCGGGATCATGCGCCAGACCACCAGCGGCTGGCTCCGGTGGCTTAGGAGCCCGTAAATGATGACGCACCGAGTGCCGGTAACTCCAAAGCTGAAGTTACCGGAAACACCGCGCTCGATCACACTCTAGGATCCGACTTTGCCGTCGGCGTATCGCATCACCGCCGCCATCACGACTGGCTCCGGCATCTGATCCGCCTCGAGCAACCATACGGTACCTTTGTGCTTCAGAACCTCCACGGTCGCTGCGTTCACCAAGTCGGCGTTTCGGTAAACGTAGCCTTCCGCCGCACCCAAACCGAGTATCTTTTGCGCATGGCCAGTGACTCGGGACCCGCGCTGGACCAGGAGATGTTGAACCTTACCCGCCGCAGCCGCCTGCAAGATCGCCTCGCTATCGGTGCTTCTGCGTCCTAGGCCCATCGCCGCAAAATCCGTCAGCGTCTGTTTCTCCGCCGGGCTTTTCCAGCGCTTCAGAATTGCTTCAGCCGCGTGCACCAACTCTGCGCTGGTCACGCCGCCGTCGGGACTTAACTTTACCCCCTCGGGCACCAAGGAAGGGTAGCCGGACACCGAAATGTACGCTGCCGTTTCTTCATTGACCCCCGCCAACACGAGCGGCAGGCCTTGTTCGCGGTAGATTGGTAGGAGGCCGCGGTCGATCGCCTTCATAAAGTCCGTCAGAAAATGAGGACTCTTCTCCTGACCTTCGGAGGAGCCAAACTTAATGCCCGATGCGTGATTTTTCGTATGTTCTTCCCCCGGGCCCTCTCCCGTGAATTCCGATTCACTCTCGGGCACACCGGCCGGAAAGGGTACCGCTGACATCTCCCCGCCCTCACAGCGCAGCAGGCGCACGTGCTTCGCGGCCAGCGCTAAGAGCAAGAATGAAGTTCGGTAATCGAGATGGGCCAGGATCGGCTGCAACGTGAACCGCTCTTCGACATGGCAACCCGGCTCAACCACCGCCCTGACAGAGAAGCAATGGAACTCCCGCGGTGATCGGAAGAGACACAAAGAATGTTCATGGCTCATTTGCATGGCTGGTTCCATCGTCATCGCCTCCAGCGGTTCGAGTAAGGAGGCGGCGTCTTGCGGATGCACGCCACAATCGTGGAGCGCCTGTGTCACCTCCAATAGCATCGCCTTTAATGCCGCATCAGATGGCCGCGATCCGGTTCCCGCTACGTGGGGGCCGAGGCAAATCGTTACGCAAGGTCCTTCCGCGCGGCTTAGCATTTGCAAATCCGCCGCTGTCGGAAAGGCAAAAGCGGTCGCCGTTCCGGCTGCAATTTCAGTGATCATTATCTCCAGGTCCTTGGCACTGGTAAGTTTATCTATGCACGCGGGCATCCAAACAGCGGGCAGACCTGTGCTGCCCAGGAAATCGCGATTCCTCTTCGGATAGTGGTTGGTGCCGTGACCGTGATCGCATATCAGGTGACCATATACGAACGGCGCGACCGAGATTAGCGATAGCTTGCCGCTTGCACTTCGAAGAGCTTGGCGTAAATTCCGTCCGCCGCAATCAGTTGCTCGTGAGAGCCGTCTTCAATGATGTGGCCATCAGCCAGGACCATGATGCGGTTCGCCATCCTGACGGTGGAGAATCGATGGGAGATGAAAATTGCGATTTTGTCTTCGGTAAGTTCAGCGAATTTCTGAAAGACCTCGAACTCCGCCATGGGATCAAGAGCGGCAGTGGGCTCATCCAGGATTAGAATCTGGGCGTCTCGCAGATAGGCCCGCGCCAAAGCCATTCGCTGCCACTCTCCGCCGGAAAGCTCGACCCCACCTTCGAACCGCCGTCCGAGCATCTGTTCAAGACCGATAGGGAAGCCGCGGACAAGTTCTTCGGCATTGCTCTTGCGCGATGCGACCCATAGGGCGTCGTCATCATGAATCGCGCCGATGCTGCCGACTGCGATATTTTCGCGGGCGCTCAAGTCGTAACGCGCAAAATCCTGAAAGATGACTCCAATTTCTTTACGAAGCTCGATCGGATCGTAGTCCCTAAGATCACGGCCGTCGAGTAAGATCCGTCCCGACGTGGGATCGTAGAGTCGTGCGATCAGTTTGACGATCGTCGTCTTACCTTGTCCATTCTCCCCGACCAATGCCATTCGCTGGCCTCGATCTAGCTTAAAATTGAGATTCTCCAGCACGGGGCGGGTGCCTCCGGGATAGGTGAAGGAGACGTTCTCGAATACGATTCCGCTCTGGATCGGGTTGGCTACCGGGACGGGCGCTTCAGGAGCTACAATTTTCGGGCGTTCTTCCAGAAACGTGACCAAATCGCCGAGGAAAAGAGCTTGATCGGCGATATCGGAGAACAGGGAAAAGATGGTTTGGAGGTGGCCGTTGGTTCCGGCGAGCGCACCGACCATGAAGGTGAATCCGCCCAAAGTAATGCGTTGTTGAAACGCTTGTTGGGCCAAGTGGAGATAGCCGACATAGTAGCCGATAGTGGCGAAAATGGCGAATGCAGACCCCCATCGCAGCCGGCGAAGCGCCAAAACGCGATTCTTTTCGATTACTCCACTGGATAACTCGGAGTATTGCCGTTCAAAGTGTGGAGCGAGAGTAAAAACTTTCACTTCCTTGGCGGCTTCTCGACTGCTGCCGAGTCCCAGATAGTATTCAAGGGCCCGGCGTGTCGGCGTAAGTTCATGAGCAAGGGTATACCCCAGAAAGGCAAAATGACTCTCGACAAGAAATGCGGGTAACACACTAATTGCCAAAACCACCAGAAGCCAGGGGGAGTAATAAACGATGCCGGTTGCCAAAGAGAGTAGCATCACGAAGCGCTGAAAGAGCCAACCTGTCGAGGTGAGCATTCCGATGCGATCCGTCGACTGCGCGCGGGCATTCTCGAGGCGATCATGAAATGCGGGGTCTTCAAAGCTACTGAGATCCAACGTCGCGGAATGACGCATGATGGTCAGTCCTAGGTTTTGACTGAAGCGATCCGCGATAAAGCCATCG
Organism: Acidobacteriota bacterium; assembly: GCA_031412835.1. Taxonomy (GTDB): domain Bacteria; phylum Acidobacteriota; class Terriglobia; order Bryobacterales; family Bryobacteraceae. The sequence continues at coordinate 10,947 of JANODS010001582.1, forward strand.
GCGAAATCGACGCCCCGAGTTAACAACTGCGCCAGGACAGCGAGTCCGAATTCAACGCCAACCCATAGCCAGACTTCGTCGATTGAAAATGTCTGTCCCTTTGACGCTCCGGAAATCAAGTCGATAAGGCGCTTGCCGGCATACAACATGCCGAGTGGGATTAGCCCGCCCAGCAATCGCAAGAAAATCGTGGAGGCAACCGCGATGGGTGCCGCCGTCCACAATAAACGGCCAATTTTGGGAAGATGGCGGAGCGCGCGAAGCCGATTCGCCCAGGCCTGCTTCTG
>JANODS010001583.1:0-3019 GCA_031412835.1 Acidobacteriota bacterium
CCGAGCGGCTTCCAGGAGCTCGTCTGCGACGTCAAGGTTTGTACCGCGCCCCAGATCCCGCGCGGACCCGCAAAGGCTGGTTTTGCGAGATAGTTCAGAGTCAGCGTCAACGTGTTCCCGCTGCGGACAGCGCTCGAACCCTGGGCATTGATTCGGCAGTAGCTATTTTCAATGGTGTTGGAGCCACTCAAAGCAATCGCCGTCGCTTGACTCCCGTCGCCGTCATCGGGATAAAGAAACAGCAGGTTCGCCGGTACGAAGTAGGCGATGTAGCAGGACTGCCTTGCGTCTATAGCCGAATTCATGAGGAGCCAAGCTGTCTGTAGGTTGTTCGCGTTGGTGGCATCCTGGAAGGTCACCGTCATTGTCTGGCTGGTGGTGATGGCCGTGGGGGGCGCCAAGGCGTTCGACCGGGGGTAGGTGGTGGCCGCTTCGGGAATGATCGCCGTGCCCATGGTCTGCCAGCCCGAAGTGACATTGGCTACTGACTGCGCCGCCATGTAGATCACGCGGTTACCGCGAAAGCTGTTCGAGTAGGAGACGTTTAAGGTAAGCGTCATCGAGTTGCCGTTATCCACCGCCGACGAGCCGATGCCGGAGACGGTGCACTGGCTATTGTTGACGCTGGCCGCGGTGCCCAGGACGAGGGGGGCGGAGAGGCCGCTGGCCGTGCCGCCGTCGTTGACCAGGAACAAGATTCCGGCCGGGCGGGAGTAGGCGATGTAACAGGCGTTTCCGCCGTCGAGCGCGGTGTTGACGAGGATGTTGACGACGCCTAGATTGGCGACCCCGGCCGGATGAGAGTAGCGGGCCACCAGCGTCTGCGTGTTGCCGGAGGGGGCGATGGGACCGCCGTCCCGCGCGCTGGGCACGAGCAGCGAGGGGGAGATGGCCTGGTTGACGGTGAAGACCTGTCCACCGATGAGCAGGGTGGCCGAGCGGGCCGCGCCAGAGTTGGCATCGACAGAGTAAGTGACGGTGACTCCCGAGACGATGCCACTGAGCCAACTTACTCCGGAGGAGGGACTGATGACACATCCGGCACCGGTCGAGACAGTGAAGGTGCCTGAGTTAGACGCGGCGCTGACGTTTACGCTCGCCGCACTGAGTTGATAGGTACAGGAAAAGTTCGCCGTCACCGTTTTTGGACTGTTCATGAGTATGTTCTGAGGGTTGGCCGTTCCGGTTAGATCGCCGGTGAAGCCGGTAAAGGCGTAGCCGGGAGCGGGCGCGGCGGTGAGCGACACGAGCGCGGCGTCGGCGTAGTAGCCGTCGGCCGAAGCGGGGCCCGGAGTGAGGGTGCCGCCGGCGGCGGGAGCGGCGACGCCAGTCAGCAGATATTGAGTGGAATAGTTGGCCTGATAAGAGGTGCTGGCGCTGCCGATGGTGATCGTACGGGCCGCTGGGCCGCCATCGGCCCAACCGGAGAAGGTCCTGCGGGTGCCGAGCTGGTTCTGCGCGGCGGGCGCTTCCATCGTCAGCGTGGTGCCGGCGGGGAGCGACAAGCTGAAGGGTGTTACCGTGGGTACGCCGTTGACGTTCAGCGAGAGCCCGGCGGGGAGGGTGGCGAAGGAGGCCGTCGCCGCGACCGTCAGGCGCCGGATCCGCTGGTTCCGCATGTCGGCCACGTAGAGGCGGCCCAAACTATCGAAGGCGACCGCGCGCGGGTCGTAAAGGGTGGCAAGGGTGGGGTCGCCGCCGTCGCCGGAAAGATTCGCTACGCCAGTGCCGGCGACGGTCCGGATGACCCCGGACGCATTGACCTCCCGCACGCGATGGTTGCCACTATCGGCCAAGTAGAGCGTGCCGGCGGAGTCTACGGCGAGGCCCGTGGGATAGTTCAAACCGGCGGCAGTGGCGGCGGCACCATCGCCACCGGAGCCGGGGGAGGTGGTTCCGGCGATCGTCGAGATGACGCCTCCGGGCAGGAATCGCCGGATCCGATTGCCATCGGCGACGTAAACTTTGCCCGAGCTGTCGACGGCCAAACCGGTGGGGCCCGCCAGTTGGGCGGCGATGGCGCTGCCGCCGTCTCCGGCGACGCCGTAGGCGCCGGTGCCGGCGATGGTCGTAATGATGCCGCCGACCACGCGGCGGACGCGATTGGTGGCGTCGGCCAGGTGCAGGTTTCCCGCCGCATCGAGCGCAACCGCCGACGGGAGGAGGAGTTGGGCGGAGGCGGCGGCGATGCCGTTGGAGGGGGAGGTGCCGCCGCCGGCGAAGGTCGAGATCAGGCCACTGGGCGTGACGAGGCGCACGCGGTTGTTCATTGTATCGGCGATGTAGAGGTTGCCGCCGCCATCGACGGCGACGCTGGAGGGCCGGTAGAGGGTGGCCGCCGTGGCGGGGCCGCCATCGCCGCTATGGAAGATGCCGCCATTGCCGGCGACGGTCGTGACGATGCCGCCGGGCGTGACGCGCCGGACGCGGTGGTTGTCCGTATCGGCGATATAGAGGTTGCCGGCGGCATCGACGGCGGCGCCGCTGGGGTTGAAGAGCTGGGCGCTGGTGGCACTGAATCCGTCGCCATTGAAGCCAGGGGTACCCGTGCCGGCCATGGTCCGGATGACCCCTCCCGGAGCGATCGCGCGGAGGCGGAAGTTACCCGTATCGGCGATGTAAATGGAGCCGCCCACGTCGGCGGCGACGCCGTAAGGCTGGTAGAGGGACGCCGCCGTGGCCAGTCCGCCGTCGCCGCTGAAGGTGGGATTTCCCGTTCCGGCAACGGTCGAGATGACGCCGCCGTTGACGCGCCGAATCCGGTGGTTCGACGCGTCGGCGACGTAGACTCCGCCGACGAGGTCGATGGAAAGGGCGTAGAGGTCGCCGAACTGAGCGGCGAGGGCGCTGCCGTTGTCGCCGCTGAAGCCCGCCGTGCCGTTGCCGGCGATGGTATCGATGGTTCCGTTCGGCGCCACCCGGCGGACGCGACGGTTCCAACGATCAGCGACGTAGACGTTGCCGGCGGCATCAACGGCGACGCCGCTGGGATCACGAAGTTGGGCGGCGGCGGCTGGTC
>JANODS010001584.1:0-2761 GCA_031412835.1 Acidobacteriota bacterium
GGCGGGCCGTCGCAGGTGGACACCTTCGACCCCAAGCCGCAGTTGCAGAAGTATCACGGCAAGCCGATGCCTTCGGGAGCGAACCTGAAGACGGAGCGGAAGACGGGGGCGTTGCTGGGTTCGCCGTTTCAGTTCAAGCGGCATGGGCAGTCAGGGATCGAGGTAAGCGAGATCTTCCCGAAGATCGGTTCGCATATTGACGATTTTTGCGTGATCCGATCGATGCATACCGAGCGGCCCAATCATGAGCCGTCGCTGCTGATCATGAACTGCGGGGTGCCGCTGCCGGGGCGGCCTTCGATGGGCTCGTGGCTGTCGTACGGCCTGGGGTCGATGAATAACAACCTGCCGAGTTTCGTGGTGCTCTGTCCGGGGGTGCCGGTGATTGGGGCACAGCTTTGGACGTCGGCGTTTCTGCCGGCTGTGCACCAGGGCGTGCATATTGAGACCAAAGAGAAAGACGTGCGGAAGCTGATTCCGTTTATCACGCCGCAGCGCGGCCCGGCGGAACAGCGGCGGCAGATGGATCTTCTCGGCAAGTTGAACCAGATGCACGACCCGCGGTTTGAGAGCGGCGTCGAGTCGATGGAGGTGGCGTATCGGATGCAAAGTGAAGCGCCGGAGGTTTTCGACATTACGAAAGAGCCGGAGTCGGTGCGGGCGCGGTACGGCGATACGGCGATTGGCCGGGGTTGCTTGACGGCTCTGCGGCTGGCGGAGAAAGGCGTGCGGATGGTGCAGGTTTATCATGGCAACGGCCAGCCTTGGGACAACCACGACGACATCACGATACATAGGAAGTTGGCGGGTGAGGCCGATCCGGCGATTGGTTCGCTGATGGAAGATTTGAAGGCGCGGGACATGTTGAAGGACACGATCGTGTTGGTGGGGGGCGAGTTTGGGCGGACTCCTTCGATGGAGGTGAGCGGGCTGGTCAACGTCCAGAACGGCCGGGACCACAATAATCATGGGATTTCGTTGATTGTGGCGGGGGGCGGGTTCCGTGGGGGGACCGTGTACGGGGCGACGGACGACTTCGGGTTTAAGGCCATCGAGAAGCCGGTGCATCCGCACGACTTGCAGGCGACGATGCTGAACCAGTTGGGGCTGGACCATACGAAGCTGACGTATCGGTATGGGGGGCGCGACTTCCGATTGACCGACGTGGAAGGGGTCGTGATCAAGGACCTGATCAAATAGGCCCGCAAGGTTCGCAACCGAACCGATTTTTTGTTACCCTTGTACGTAACCTTCTCGCATGGACTCCACGTTAGACGCGCTCTACAACATAATCCTTCGTGGGCTGCCGACCTTTTTTTTGGTTCTGCTGCTCCATTTTTATTTGAAGAGCACGTTTTTCAAGCCGATTGCGAAGGTGTTGCAGGATCGGTTTGACGCTACGGTAGGGGCGCGCAAGAGCGCGGCTGAATCGGTGGCGCGTGCGGAACGGAAAGCGGCAGAGTACGAAGCTGCGATCAACAACGCCCGCACCGAGATCTACAAGGTGAACGAAGAAAAGCGGAAGGCGCTGGCGGCGGAGATCACGGCTCAGTTTGCGGCCGAGAAGAAGGCTGCGGATACGAAGTTGGCGGAAGCTAAAGTGGTTGTGGCTACCGAGGTTGCGACGGCTCGGCAGGGTCTGCTGGCCGAGACGGAGTCTTTGGCGGAAACGATTACGACGAGCATTTTGCGGAGAATTGCATAATGCGTCGGTTGCTGATGGGATTGGTGATCGCGGCGACAATGGCTTTTGCGCAGGAGCATGCTCCGGCGGACGAGCACAAAGCCAGTGCCGAGCATGCTGAGCACGATGCGCTGATGCCTTGGAAGTGGGCGAACTTCGCGCTGCTGGTAGTAGGTTTGGGCTACTTGGCGAGCAAGACTTTGCCGCAGTTTTTTGCGGGGCGCACGGCGGAGATCCAAAAGGGTTTGGCGGATGCCGCGGCGATGCAGAAAGAGTCGGAAGCAAAGGTTGCTTCGATTGAAGCCCGGCTGAAGAATTTGGAAGGCGAGATTGCGGCGATCCGGTCGAATGCGGCTGCCGAGATGGTGACCGAGGAAGCGCGGGTGCGGAAAGAGGGCGAAGCGGCGGTCGCAAAGATGCGGCAGCATGCCGATGTCGAGATAGCCACCGCGACCAAAGCGGCACAGGCGGAGCTGCGACGTTATGCGGCGCTGTTGGCGTTAGAGACGGCGGAAGGCCAGTTGCGGGCACGGATTACCGGACCGGTGGATGCCGGGTTGGTTAACGGATTTTTGAAAGGACAGAACAACTAGGCCATGTCAATCGCCGTTGCCTCCCGATACGCTCGCGCCTTGGTGGACATTCTGATGGGCCCGTCGCCGGTGTTGACGCCGGATTTGGCGTTGGCTCAGTTGCGGGTATTTCAGTCCATGCAGCAGGATTCGGTGGAACTCCGGAACGTATTGAACTCCCCAGCGGTGGGAGCGGCGAAGAAGAAGGCTGTTGTGGAGCGGTTGGCTCCGATGGTTTCGCTTTCTGGCCTGATCAAGAATTTCCTGTTTGTTTTGATTGATCATCGGCGGATCGCGATGCTGCCGGAAGTGGTGTCGTCGATTGAATCGCAATTGGATGAGCGCATGGGGATAGCCCGGGCGCAAATCACGTCGGCGCGTCCGCTGGACCCGGAGCAACAGGCGATGGTGCAAGCGGCATTGGCAAAGATGACTGGCAAGCAGGTGCTGGGCCAGTATGCGGTGGATGAGGCTTTGCTCGGCGGCGTAACCGCGCGGGTGGGGT
>JANODS010001585.1:0-9722 GCA_031412835.1 Acidobacteriota bacterium
GGCGGCGAAATGATGCTCGATTCACAACCCGGCAAAGGTGCCTCGCTAAAAATCCGCATCCCGTTATGAGGCTCGGCCTTTTGCTCCTCGCACTCCTCCTGGCTGGCTGCGGTCGCTACACCGATTTCACCCTCCCGCCGCCCGTCGGCCTCTATCGCCCCGTCACCTGGACTTGGCAAGATCACGGCGCTCCCGTCCTCCCCCGCGGATCTGTCGGCGCTTTTGATGGCGTCGATACTTTGAATCCGTCCATCGTCTCCGTCCAAGGCCGCCTGTGGAACTTCTACTCCGGCTGGGATGGCCGTCAGTGGCGCACCGGCCTCGCTCATAGCGACAACGGAATCGAATGGATCCGCGTCCCTGAACCGCTCCTCGCCCCCCAACCCGACCTGGGGGAAGGGAACTACATCGCCGCCAACGGCTCCACGCTCCATCAAAATGGCCAATTCCTCCATTGGTACCAATCCGGAACCCCGCCCCAAATCTCGCTCGCCACCAGCTCCGACGGCCTCCAGTGGACCAAGCACGGCCCCGTTCTCCCCGTCGGCCCCCGAGGGGCCTGGGACGAACGAGGTGTTGCCGATCCCTATCTCATCGCCGCCGACGGCAAGCTCTACCTCTACTTCCTCGGACAAGACCGCGCCCGCCGCCAACGCCTCGGCCTCGCCGTCTCCGCCGACGGCGGCCATACGTTCTCGAAACTCCGCTCCAACCCCGTCCTCGAACTCGGCAACCCCGGCACCTTTGACGAACTCGGCCTCGGCGAACCCGCTCTCTGGACCTCCCACGGCCGCTGGTGGATGCTCTATACCGGCCGGGACCGTCAGGAACGCCGTAAAATCGGCCTCGCCTCATCCTCCGACGGCGTCCATTGGCAGCGCTCGAGCGAACGAGCCCTCATCGCCGGATCCGCCCCCTGGAACGCCGCTGTCGTCTGCGACCCCGAACTCCTCCTCCAACCTGACGGCTCCCTTCGCATCTGGTACGGCGGCGGCGACGCGCCCCAACCCGCCGAGAACCTCCACGGCCAAATCGGCACCGGCCTTCTCATTCCCCGTTAGGCCGCCAACCGCGTTGGAACGATGTCCAGCCGTTTTCCGTTCGAACTCAATTCGAACCGAATCGTCGAATCCGGCGCAATCGCTCCCTCCGCCACCAACGCCGCCAGCGGTTGCATCACAAACCGATGCAGGGTCCGCTTCAACTCCCGAGCGCCGTATTCCACGCTCGTTCCGTGCTTAAGCAAAAATTGGCGGCTCCGTTTCGGCACTTCAATCGTAAAGCTCCTCTCGCCCAACCGCCGATCCAGGTGGTCCTGCAAAGTGATCACTTGTATATCCAAAATCCGCTCGAGCGCCGCCGCATTCAACGCTTGGTACGTCAGCATTAAGTCAATCCGATTCACAAACTCCGGGGCGAACTTTCGTTTCACCGCTGCTACGGCCTCCGCCTCCAACCGCTTCGCTTCGGCCTTGCCTTCATCGATACAGCGGGCCTTGCCCGCCTCGAATCCAAACTCCGGCCGCAACTCTCGCGCCATTTCGCGTGCCCCCAGGTTACTCGTCAAGAAAATCAACGAGCGCTCAAAACTGACCGACGAGTTGTCTCCCAACTTCAGACTTCCCTTGTCCAGCACGCCCAACAACAACCGCTGCAGCGACCCGGCCGCCTTCTCAATCTCATCAAACAACACAATCGATATGTTGTTTCGCTCACTCATCACCGCGTTTAATTTCACCTGCGTAAACGCTGGCTGCGTCTCCCGATGCCCCAAGTATCCCGGCGGCGCTCCGATCAGCTTCGCCACCTCATGCTCCATCTGATATTCGCCGCAGTCGACGCGCAGCAAATTCTTGGCGCTGCCGTGCAAAACTTCGGCCAACGCTTCCACCGTTCGGGTTTTCCCCGTCCCGGTCGGCCCCAGCAGCAGAAAGATGCCGATCGGGCGGCCCTCCGGCGATAGACCCGCTTGGTACATCTGCACGTAAGGAATGATCGCGTCCAAACTCTGCGGCTGACCGACAACGCGTTCAGCGAGCTGTGCCGCCATCTGGGCACCACGAGGATTCAAAGTGGCTTTTTTGTTTCGGGCTGGCAGTATGATCTTCACGCCTGGAGTATATCCCCCTCCCACCAAATAATCGGCTCGATATACCCCCTGAAAATGGCACTTTACGAAACAAAGTTAAAACTCTATTTCCTGAAGAATGAAAGAGTTGCGGCCGAAATTCGCTCACTTGCGTGCCCATCGCCATATGGGTTGTGAACGACCGCCATTGACTCCCTCATTTTTGGCGAATTCAGCACCAAATTCGCCTCGGTCACAATCTTTTCCCGGTCCGTTCCCACCAGCTTTACGGTCCCCGCAGCCACCGCTTCCGGTCGCTCCGTCTTCTCCCGCAATACCAAAATTGGCTTCCCCAACGACGGCCCCTCCTCCTGCACGCCCCCCGAATCGGTGATCAGCAAGTAGGCCCGCCGCATCAAATCGATGAACGGAACGTAATCTAGCGGAGCGATCAGATGGACATTCGCCCGGCCCGCCAACGTCCGGTTCACTGTCTCCACCACATTCGGGTTCGGGTGCACCGGATAGACAATTTGCACGTCCGGCCGCTCCGCCAACTCGCTTAGCGCTTGGCAGATCCGCTCAAAACCAGCCCCAAAACTCTCCCGCCGATGCGCCGTCACCAAAATCAGTTTCTTCGCCGGGTCCAGGTGGCTCCAATCGATCCCGGATTGCAACCGCCCTTCCTCCAATCCCGCCTTGACGTGCAAAACCGCGTCGATCCCCGTGTTCCCGGTCACCCAAATCCGCTCGTCCGGCACGCTTTCTTTCCGCAGATTTTCCGCCGCCCACGCCGTCGCGGCAAAGTGCAGGGTGGCCATTCGCCCCGTCAAGACCCGGTTCAACTCCTCTGGGAACGGCTGCGCCAAGTCCCCTGTCCGCAGCCCGGCTTCGATGTGGCCCACTGGAATTCGCGCATAAAAGGCAGCTAACGCGCCGCACAGAGTGGTGGTCGTGTCGCCCTGCACCATCGCCACTTCCGGCTTCCATCCGTCCGTACCTACGAAAACCGGCTCCAGTGCCGCCATCATCCGCGAGGTCGATTGGAACAGCGTCTGTCCGGGCTGCATCAGGTTCAGGTCGTAATCCGGCTTTACGCCGAATGCCCCCAGCACCTGATCAAGCATCGCCCGATGCTGCGCCGTGACGCACACGCGCACGTCAAAGCTCTCCGGTTGACTCCGTAAATGCAAAACCACCGGGCACAGCTTTATAGCCTCCGGACGGGTTCCGAATAGAAAAAGGACGCGGACCGGCATCGCTCTAACGCTCTACTTGTGCCGGTACGTAATCCGACCCTTGGTCAAATCATACGGAGACATCTCAAGTGTCACTCGGTCCCCGGCCAGCACGCGGATCCTGTTTCGCCGCAGTTTGCCAGCCAAATGGGCCAAAATTGTCTTCTCTTGGTCCAATTGGACGCTAAACAAACCGCTCGGGAATTTCTCAACTACGGTACCCGTAACTTCAATACTGTCTTCTTTGCTCATTCGCCTCTCAACTCTTCAGTATAGACTCAAATTCTCGCCGTCGTAGCCGATAAGTCTTTCGTCCGCCATGATTTCCATCAAGGATGCCGTCGACCAACTCGCCGTTCGGGAGCAACTCCAGCAGGAGCCGACTCAAGACGCCATCGCCGCCTACCGCCAAGCGGTCGAACAGACCCAGCTTCATATTTTTCCTCTCTTCCCGCGCGCCGGCCAAGCGCAGCAGTCGGTCGTTCGGCAAATCCTCCTGCAGGTCGATGCCTGCCCTTCAGCCATTGCCGTCACCGCCGGTCCTTGGTCAGCCTCGCTTCAGACCTTCGCTCAGGAAGCCGAGGCCTCTCGGGCTCACGACCTCGCCATGGTCCGCGAACTCATCGCCATTCTCGCACGGGCCGCCGAGGACTCAAGAGGCCAAGCCCATACTTCCACCGCCGGCTTCGAAGACCTCAGTCAAAATCTGGAAGCGCTCTCCGCCGCCCCCAATTTGGAAACCCTCCGCGAAGGCCTCTCTCGCCACATGGGCGACCTGCGTGCCTACGTCTCTCAAATCGTCGCCGACCACGACCGTTCCACCTCCTTGCTTACCACCGAGATGGCCAACTTCGAAGGCCGCGTCGCCGAACTCGAAGTGCTCGCCGCCACCGACCCGCTCACCGGCATCGCCAACCGCCGGGCGTTTGAGACCGCACTGTCCGCCTCTCTTGCCTCTTCTTCAATGGTTTCGCTTCTCCTTTTGGACCTCGATGGTTTTAAGGGCATCAACGACCGCCTCGGCCACGAGGCTGGCGACCAAGTCCTCTGCCATTTCGCCCGTGCGCTTCGAGATGAGATTCGCCCGCAAGATCTCGCCGCTCGACTTGGCGGCGATGAGTTTGTCGTCCTCCTCCATTGCCCATTCGATGGTGCCTTACGCCGCGGTACCCAAATTCTGCAACGTCTCGAACGACGCCACGAAGTTTTTCTTAACGGCCGCAACGTCCCGGTCCCCATCCGCGCTTCCATCGGCGTTGTCGAACATCGTGCCGCGGAAGACGCTGCCGCTCTCCTCCGTCGCGCCGACGAAGCGATGTACGCCGTCAAACGTTGCCGAAAAGCTGCCCCCTAGCCTAGCCTCCCGCTCTGTTTTCGTCGGGGTGTGTTCGTCGCTTTTTCTTCGTTATGATACCCTCCGGATGAGCTCTTACTTGCAAGGAAAACGCATTCTCATCACCGGGGCCGGTCGCGGAATCGGAAAACGTCTCGCCATCGGACTCGCCGCCAAAGGTGCCACCGTCGGTCTCGTCGCCCGCACCAAAGCCGAAATCGATCTCACCCATCTCGAAATCCAGCACGCCGGCGGGGTCTCCCTCCGTCTCCCTGGCGATGTCCGCGAACTCGACCGGATGATTATGGCCGCGGAACGGATGCGCGCCAGCTTTGGCGGCACCGACGTTCTCATCGCTGCCGCCGGCGTGCAAGGGCCCATCGGCCTCATGCACGACGCCGATACCCGCGCTTGGCGCGAAACCTTCGAAACTAACGTCTTCGGTGTCATGCACGCTTGTCGAGCCGTCCTTCCCGAAATGGTCCAGCGTCGCGCGGGCAAGATCATCGTCGTCAGCGGTGGCGGCTCCCTCACTCCGCGACCCCACTTCTCGGCTTATGCCGCCTCCAAATCCGCCATCGTCCGCTTCGTCGAAACCATCGCCACCGAATATGCCGAACACAACGTCCAGGCTAACTGCCTAGCTCCCGGCGGTACCTATACGAACATGACCGACGAAATCCTGGCAGCGGGCGAAGAGCGCGCCGGCTGGAAGGAGATCGAAGATGCCCGCCAAGTCCGTATGACCGGCGGTGTATCTCTCGAAAAACAACTCAAGCTGGCCACTTTTCTCGCTAGCGAAAGCTCGAATCACGTCTCCGGTAAACTCCTTCGTTACGATGACGACTGGAAAAAACTTGCCCACGGCTCTGTAAGTCCGGAATTATTCACCTTACGCCGAGTGACTAAGTCCTAGTTCGCGGTATACTGAAGAAGCCCGTAATTCTTCGCGTGAATGGGCCAAGATGTTCCGTCGTCTCCTTCTTGTTCTCTCTAGTCTACTCACACACGTCGGCTTGCTTTGGCCTCAAAGCGAACCGGTGCGCATCGGCTCCGCCCTCGCTGCGCCCGACGCCTACCGTCTCCCCGATGGGAGGCTCTCCGGCTTCTACGTCGACGCGTTCCGAGAAGCTGCCCGCCGCGAGGGGGTCGAAGTTGCATGGACGTTCTTCAACTCTACTGCCGATGACGCCGCTGCCTCCGGAAAGTTAGACCTGATCGCCGGGGTCTTTCCAACGCCCGAGCGCCGACTCCGCATGTATCTCACCGAACCCTGGTGGAACGTTCCCTCGTACTTCGTCGTTCGTGCCGATAGCCAGATCCACTCTTCCGCCGACCTCCGCAATCATTCGGTCGTCTACTCCGCGTCTCCACCGCTCCCCGGATCGATTGCCACTCTCCTCCCGAACGTCCAATTGCGCGAAGCTCGATTGGGAACGGATCGACTCTCCGCCGTCTGCGAAGGTGCCGCCTCCGCCGCGTTTTTCACCCAACCGACGCTCCTCCCGCTGCTGGCCGCCCGCCCGCCCAACTGTGCGAAAATTTCCCTCCGTCTCCTCCCCCAAAACGATATCGAGATGAGCCTCGTCATCGCCAGCCCACCCGCCCAATCCGCCCTCGCCGACCGCTTCCGCGTCCGCCTCCGTCAGATGGCCTCCGATGGCGCCCTTGGAGCCCTCGCTCGAAAACACCAGCAAAATCCCCTGCCTCTTGATTCTTTTGCCGTCCCGTCTTTCTGGACCCCTGGTGTCCTCGCCTTCGCCGCCCTTGCCACCCTGTTCCTCGGTCTCCTCGCGTGGTCCTTCAGCCGCCTCCGCGCCGCCCGCCTCCACGCTCTCCAGACCGCTCGCGCCAAAGAAGAGTTCTTCAGCATGATGAGCCACGAAATCCGCACCCCCATGAATGCCGCCCTCGGCTACATGGACCTCCTCCTTGAATCCCCCCTGCAAATCGAACAGCGCCGCTTCGTCGAAGATATCGGACGCGCCACCACGTCGCTCCTCACCGTTCTATCCGGCATCATGGACTATTCGAAACTCCGCGGCGAACCCCCCGTCGCCCTTGCCTCACCTTTCTTCCTCGCCCTCCTCATCGACGAAGTCGTCGCTACCCTCTCCCTGCAAGCTGAAGCCAAGGGCCTCGATTTCGTCGTCGATCTCGGTCCCACGGTCCCCGCCCAACTCCTCGGCGACCCCACCCGCCTCCGCCAAGTCCTCATCAACCTACTCGCCAACGCCATCAAGTTTACCGACGTCGGTTTTGTTCGCCTCGAAATCCGATTCTCCAGCCAACTCGAAATCACCGTCACCGACTCCGGCATCGGCATCGCGGCCTCTCAGCACGCGGCCGTCTTTGAACCCTTCGTGCAAGCCGACTCCACCGACGCGCGCCGCCACGGAGGCGTCGGTCTCGGCCTAGCCATCGTTCGCGCTCTCGTCGTCGACAATATGAAGGGCACCATTCGCCTCAAAAGCACGCCCGGGTTTGGCTCCCAGTTTCTGGTTCATCTGCCCTTCCGCCGGGCACCCCATAGCCCCGACTGGCTCTCCGAACTGGCTCCGTCCGCCCGTGGCCAACTCGTCCTCGTCGCTCAGAATTCCGCCAACGCCACGCTCTTCTCCAGCTACTTCCAGCACCTGGGCTGGGAAGTCTTTACGTTTCCTGACTCCGTCTCCGCGCAACAAGGCCCCGCCTTCCGCCCTGGGTGGTGGCTCGCGGCGGATCCCGCCGCCACCGCTGACCTCGCCGCTCTCGCGGCCTGGGCCCATGCCAACGGTTCACAGAGGACACTTCTGCTGGGCACGTTGAGTTCGCTTCGTCTCGTGCCCGAAACCGTCCGCGTCCTGTACCCCGCCACCGTCTCGTGGCCCGTCACCCCTTCCTCCCTTCGACGTCTTTTGTCTACGGAATCCATTCCGTCTCCCATTGACGCAACGCCCGTTCCCTCCAACTCCCTTCCCGTCCTTGTGGTCGACGACAACCCGATCAACCGAAAAGTCGCCGGTGCCATGCTCACCCGCCTCGGCTGCACCGTCGAGTATGCCGAAAATGGTCGCATCGCCCTCGAAAAATGCAGCCTCTCCCGCTACAGCCTTATTCTGATGGATTGCCAAATGCCAGTGATGGACGGCTACGAATCCGCCCAACGCATTCGGGCCCTGCCTGGCCAACGCATCCCGATCTACGGAGTCAGCGCCAGCACCGACAACGAGACCAATCGCCGCTGTCTCGAATCCGGCATGGACGGCTATGCGCCCAAGCCGATCTCTCTGCAAAGCCTTCGCGTCCTGCTTACGGCAGCGCCACCGCGCTCTGCGCCGGCGTCGTAACCCCCGGCGGCAGTTCCATAATCCGGATGTTCCGAAACCGGATCTTCGCCCCTTCGCTCTCCAAACACAAGTAGCCCCTCTTCTGCGAAGATTTCGCAATCCCGTTCACGAACTTCCCGTTGATTGCCAGCTTAATCACCCCGTCGACCGCCACGATGTCGTAAGTGTTCCATTGCCCTTTCGGATGACAACGCATCTCCACCGACCGGCTCCGCGTCCCACGCGGTGTATCCGGGTCCGTCGTCACCCCACCCACTCCAAACAACTCCCCACTGACGTAAGACTCCGGCGGAGCCACCCCGTCTTTCGTATTCAACTTCACCCAGTCCAGCTCCAACATCTGCACCTCCACCCCGTCCGGCAGTCGGTTCCGATCCCCCGGCCGCGCCCCCCTCCACCCAAACACCCCGCTATTCCCCCCCGCGTCCGGGTGCAACCATACGATTTGCAAGACGAAATTCTCATACATCCGGTCGCTCCGCATCACCCCAATTGGCAGACCCTTGCAGATCAATTCCCCGTTTTCGACGAACCAAGTATCGGGTGCCGTATTCACATTCACCCAACCTGTCAAGTCCTTCCCGTTAAATAAATCTCGGAAGCCAAAGGGTGGCTCCGCCGCCCAAATCATCGAGGTCACAAACAATGCCGCTAGTATTTTCATTTTCAACTACGATAATAGGTCATGCGGCGCTTGGCTATCCTCCTCTGCTTTCTCCTCTCCTGCACCTCCTCCGCCCGCTCCCTCAACCCGACCGAATTTGCCACCCTCATCGCCGAGCTCTCCGAGCCCGAAGGCTACTTCGACACCGACAATCTCATCTCCAACGAATCGACGTTTCTAACCATCGCTGAACGCCTCCGCGCCCTTCCTCGCGGCGGCGTCTACCTCGGCGTTGGGCCCGATCAAAACTACTCTTACATAGCCCAAATCCGCCCCCAATTCGCTTTTATGGTCGATGTCCGCCGGGGCAATCTTCTCGAACATCTCCTGTTCCGCAGCCTCTTCGCCCAGTCCCGCAATCGCCTCGAATACCTCTGCCTCCTCCTCGGCAAAGCCATCCCGGAAGGTCTCTCTGACTGGGACGAACGGCCTCTACCCGAACTCGTCAAGTATCTCGACAAAGCGCCTCGCGCCGCGTCCATCGCCCCGCTCAAGGATCCCGGCGTTCCCCTTTCCTCGGACGACCGCAAGACCATCGCCGGCTTCCACAAACGGTTCATCGCCGACGGCCTCGATCTTCGCTTCAACAGCCACGGTCGCGAGCCCCGGCCCTACTATCCCCGCCTCCGCAACCTTGTCCTCGCGACCGATGCCGCCGGCAAGCTAGCAAGTTACCTCGCCCGCGAGGAAGACTTCCGCTACGTCCAATTGATGCACCGCGAAAATCGTATCGTCCCCTTGGTCGCCAATCTGGCGGGCGAGAAATCCCTTCGGGCCATCGCTGACTTCATTCGCAAGGAAAAACTCGCGGTCGCCGCCATCTACACCTCCAACGTCGAGCAGTATCTGTATCGGGGCAGGGAACTCGCCCAGTTCGTCACGAACCTCCAGTCCTTCCCCGCAACCCCCCAGTCGCTTATCATCCGTAGCGGCATGGGCCCCTACGCCCGCGGCAATACTTACAGCGACCAGCTCACCCAACCCCTCGAATCGTTCCTCGCGGAATGGAAAGCCGGACGCCTCCGCAATTACTCCGAAATCATTCAAGCCAGCCGGCCGTAACTTACAGCGTCAGTCCGCCCCGCGTCTC